>JACQAX010000076.1 GCA_016194795.1 Deltaproteobacteria bacterium
CACGGCCCGGTCACGACGCATCCGTCGTACAGCCCGCGCGTCGTCACCCGCGGCAGCACCTCGTACCACTACAACTACGTCACCCGTAACAACGTCACGATCATGCAGCGCACGCACGTGTACGGCGGCGTGACCGTCGTCCGCAACTACCACCCGGTCGTTTACGGCCGTTACAGCTACTACGGCTACGTTCCGAGCCACCGCTGGAACCCGTGGTACTACGGCTGGGCGTACTCGACGTGGTCGAACCCGTTCGTCTATACCTGGTGGTGGGCGACCTCCCCCTGGTACGGCTACTACGGCTATTATTATCGCCCGTATCCGCACTACTACGGCCCCAGCTACTGGCTGACCGACTACATCATCGCCGACTACCTCTCGGAGCAGTACGCGATCAACGCGGCTAACGCGCGTGCGAACGCCGCCGAGGCGAACGCCGCCCAGCAGGCCGCGATCAACGAAGAAGTGAAAGCCCAGCTCCGCGCCCAGGTCGAAGAGAACCTTCGCCTTCAGCAGCAGCAGGCTCAGCCCGCGGCGATCGGCACGACCGTGCGCGACCTCAAGCACATCTACGTCGTGAACTCCGACATCAATGCGACGCCTCGTGACGGCGGCCCTGCCTGCGCGCTCACGGCCGGCGACCTGATCCGCCTGGCGGCTTCGCCGTCGGAAGAAGATCAGATCGCTTCGGTCCAGGTCGTCACCTCGAAGGGCGGCAGCTGCGCTGCCGGCTCGCAGGTCGTCATCTCGATCGTCGAGCTGCAGAACTTCGAAAACGACTTCAACGAGAAGCTCGATAACGGCATGGAGAAGATGAAGACCGAGCTGCCGGGACAGCTCCCGCAGCAGCCGACCGAGCAGCCGGCCGAGCAGTCGATCGACCAGCCGGTCGAGCAGCCGCGCATGCCGCCTGAAGTGCAGTAAAGCATCGCGTTCAGCCAGCGAATCAGAAACGGCGCGGAGAACCTCGGTTCTCCGCGCCGTTTCCTTTTCAGGGCTATTTCAAGTCGCGGTCGAGCAAGGTTTTGCGCTCGTCCTGGATGGCGCGCCGGATCGCCTCGTCGAGGATCGCGCGCAGTTTGTCCGAGAGCACTTCCATCACGCCGTCCGAGGTGTTGAGGCCCGACTTCGCGCGTACGTAGTCTTTCGTCTTCGAAACGACGATGAGGATGTCGCGCCGCAGGTCGCCCGTGGGCGTCGGCGGCACGTAAGGCGCCTGGACCGAAGAGGGTGACGAGGCCGCCTGCGCGGGCGCCGGACGCGCCGCCGCCGCGGCCGCTTCCGCCTGGTCTCTCTGCCATTCGGCGAGCGTCGGGGCGCGCTTCTCGATCGCGCCGGCGTCCTTGTGGTTCATCATGGGAATATGCGCGTCGACGCAGGCCACGCTGCAGAACACGAGGCCGGTGCGCACGCGGTTACAGGTCGAGACGCTGCAGACGTAATATCTCTGCGCGAAGGGGAGCGGTTTCTTGCAACTGCTGCATTTGCGCCAGAATTCGGGCGTAGTCGTGGATGTCATAGTTCCGAGAGTACCAGATTTCGTGGTAGTTGTTCGGGGATGAGCCCGGCAGCCGTTGCCTCGATCTTCCGCCATCCCGTCAAGGGCCTCCGGCCCGAGGCGCTCGCGCGCGCGCGGCTCGACGCGGGTCGCGGCGTCGCCGGCGACCGCGCATTCGCGTTTCAGTTTCTCGACGACGCCGTGCCGCCCGAGCTGCGCGCCGCGCCGGCCGAGAGCGCGCCGTGGATGTCGAAGTTCAACCTCGTCGTCCAGCACGACTGGCCCGAACTCGCGCGCATCGTTCCGGCCTGGGACGCGGTTTCGCGCAAGCTCCGGCTCGAGCGGCAGGGCGGCGTCTTCGTCGACGCCTCCGTCGAGACGGCCGCCGGCCGTCGCGAGCTCGCTGATTTCATCCACGCTTTTCTCGCGACGAGCGCGCCGTACGAGAAGGCGCGCCACGGGCTGGTCGCGCCGCTGCGGCTGATCGGCGCCGCCGATCTCTCGTCGCGCTACACCGACGGCGCGACCGGGCCGGTGACGCTCGCGACCGAGGCGACGTTCGCCGATCTTGCCTCGCGCCTCGCGCTCGGAAGCTGCGACGCGCGCCGGTTCCGCCTCAACCTCATTCTCGGCGGCGCGCCCGCGTGGAGCGAGCTGGGCTGGGTCGGCAAGCGCCTGCGGGTAGGCGGCTGCGTGCTCGAGATCCTGAAACCCGTGGGCCGCTGCGCGAACATCGACGTGAATCCCGTCACCGGCGCGCGCGACGCCGACATCTATCCGCGGCTCAAGCCGACGTACGGGCACGCGCTCACGGGCGTGCGCGCCGAGGTCGTGCAGCCCGGCGAAATCCGGCTCGGCGACTCGTGGTGCCTCGAGGGCTAGTAGCTGTCGTTTCCGGGCAAATCGGCGTCGCCGCGCGCGGCGGGCGCCTCGTCGACGCGAACCACGCTCAGGATCCCGCTCGGCTCGAGAATCGCGCTATGGACGTCCTCGACCCGGTGGATGCCCTGGCGGCGCAGCAGCGAGCGGAGCTCGCTTGGGGTGATGCGCTCGCGCGCGAGATTCTTCGCCACCGACTTGCCCTTGTGGACGAGCAGCGTCGGCGTGCCCTCGAAAATCTTGCTGAAGCGCGCGTAGTGGAAGGTGAGCACTGAGATGAGCCAGCTCGAGAACACGAGCACCACCGCCAGCAGCAGCCCGCCGCTCAGCGAGTTGTCGCCGCCGTTCATCGCGTTCTGGACGGCGTTGCTGATCAGGAGCACCGCCACGAACTCGGTGGGGGTCATCTGGCCCAGCTGGCGCTTGCCGGCCATCCTCAACAAGAGAAGCACGGCGACGTAGACGACCAGGGCTCGGACGACCAGTGCAAGTGCTGGAACATTAAGGTGAAAAAGGTCGTTCATCGTGTTGCCAGCCTTGCCAAGGGTTTTGGAGCATCTTGCATCCGGGTAAATTGACTCAATGCGTCAGGAATGGTATTCCACGGTCCAATCTTAAGGAGATTATCAAATGAACAGACACTTTGGGATGGCTCACGCCATTATTTCCGTCGCCGCGGTTGCGGTGGCGTTCACGGGCTGCAATCCGGTCGGCGAATTTCGCGACCTCGTCCAGGGCGGCACTGAAGCCCTGTCGAAGGAAGACGCGGCTTATCGCTCACTGAAGAACGTCGCGCCCACGCGCAGCGAAGGCGCGATCAACGCGCTTCGCGAATGGTCGGGCTCGATCGCCAACCTCAGAGCGGTCATGAAGACGGCCAACGAGAAGCTCCAGGGCAGCAAGGAATCCAAGATCCGCGCCAGCAAAGACGTCCAGAGCGCGCTCGACCGCTTCAAGAGCGGCGTCGACACCGTGCTCGGTCGCAACTACGCGGAGGCGAGCCTCCAGCTCGTCGCCCCGTGGCGCCTCGGTGAAGCCCAGCAGATCGCGGCGGGCATCCCGAACGCGATGCGGGAAATCAGCAGCTACTACCAGGTCGTGTTCCAGGCGACGAACCCGAACGCGGGCAAGTCGTACGAGATCAACGTTCGGCAGGACGAGCAGATTCTCGACACGTACCAGGGCTGCGTCGATCGCGTCGCCGCGGTCACGAAGTCGCAGGGCAAGAGCGAATACTGCGTGAGCGCGGCTCGCGCCGCCTGCGGCCACCAGATCAACCTCGGCTGCGTCACCGACCAGGTCCGCAACCAGCTCGTCGGCAACATCTGTCCTGACGTGAAGACCGAAACCGTCCTCATCGCGGCTGGCGACAGCTTCCGTCCGGAGTCGCGCATCGGCGCCAACGAAGAGCTCAAGGAATGGAAGTACGGCAGCTACGTCAAGGAAGCCAACCCCGACCGCAACGTCAGCACGTTCTGCCAGGGCGATTACGACGCCAGCACGGAAGTCGTGGGCTCGCGCTCGGGCTACTCTTGCAGCGCCTATAGCGGCAAGGGCCTCGTTCGCATCTACGGCTACGACGAGAACCGCCACGTCCACGTCGAGATCGAAGGCGTGCACAACCAGTTCGACGCCCGCAAGGACGTCCGCATGGGCATCTACGTCGACGGCCGCTACGTCGGCGAGCGCGTGATTCAGCCGGATTTCGGCTGGGTCAACAACGTGTACGCCCTCGACGTCACCGAGCGCGCCTTCCAGGTGGGTTCGCGCCTGAAGCTCCAGTTCCGCGAGCACGTGCCGGTCACGATGAGCCGCGAAGACGGCACTCAGTTCACGAAGAACGTGCACTGGGAAGTCGACGTGGAGATCCGCGGCGAGGACGTGCCCTTCATCAGGAAGCGCGAAGTCCACGTCACGAAGTACACGCCGAACAGCTGGGTTGGCGGCATCGTCAACTCGTGCGTCTCGCAGACGCCCGTGCTGAAGTAAGCAAAGACAAACCGCAGTAAGCGAAGGGCGCGGCCGCCGTGCGAAGCACGGCCTGGCCGCGCCCTTTTGCTTTTGGCGCGGCCCTTTTCTTTTTCGGGGACCTGGTTTCTAATGATCGGATGACGAAAAATCGAATCCTGGTTCTCGTGGCTGGCATATCCACCTTCGCGTGCGCGGGCCTGGCGCGCGCCGACTGGCAGGGCGACATCCAGATGAAGGCTCCGCGCGCCGGCGCTCCCGAGATGTCGGGCAAGGCCTTCGGCAAGCTCGGCGCCATGCGCATGGACATGGAGTCGCCGCAGGGGAAGATGTCGGCCATCACCGACTGGAAGGCGCGCAAGGTCTGGATGCTGATGCACGCGCGGAAGATGGTCATGGAGCACGGAATGGATCGCGCCGGCGTCGATCTCCCGCACTGCACGAGCGACGACATTGACACGTGCCTCACTCGCGAGGGCTTCAAGAAGACCGGCTCCGAGACGGTCAATGGCCATCCCTGCGCGATCTACGAGGCCGACCGCGAGACCGAGGGCCGGAAGTCCCACCACAAGCTCTGGCGCCCGACCGATCTCAAGGAAGTGCCTTTCGTCCGCGCCGCCCACAGCGGCGGCAACGGCGAGACCGGGCAGGTCGACCTGCTCAACGCGAAGGTGGTCGCGGCTTTGGATGCGTCCTTGTTCACTCCGCCGGCCGACTACAAGCCGATGTCGATGCCGACGGGAATGGGCGCGCCGGGCGGCGGCGCCCCGGTGGGCGGCCCTGGCGCGGGAGGCATGACGCCCGAGCAGGCGATGAAGCTGCGCGACGAGATGCTGAAGAAATACGGGCATCCCGCCGGCGGCAACTGAGATGCGCGCTCCGGCTCTTGTCGTCGCCTTCGGCGCGGCGGCCTTGACGTGGATGGCGCCGTCCGTTCGGGCTCAGCAGGGTTATAATCCCGCGACCGGCCAGATCGACATCGAGGCGATGAAAAAGCAGCTCAAGGGCATGCCGGGGGGCGACGAGGCCATCCGGCAGCTCGAGGCGCATCGGGCCGACATCGAGCGTTCCAACAAGATCGCTCCGGCCGAGATCAAGGCGGCCGCCGACCACGCCGCGACGGTGCCCGAGTTCACGAAAGCGCCGCTCGCGGTGCTCGACGCCGTTCCCCCGGCGCCGAAGAGCGTGCCCGAGGCGCGCTCCAGGCTGGGCAAGGTGGTCAACTTCGAGAGGCGGGCCGAGAAGATCGACGGCGACACGAAGTCCGAGGCTTCCGGAGCCGACATCGTCGCGTGGGCCGACTCGATCAGCGCGCGGGGCATCGAGGCTCAGCAGCACCCCGTGCCCCTCAAGTCGCTTTCGGACGAGCAGAGCAAGGCGCTCGCCGAGCTGCAGAAGGCGCAGCAGGCGACCCCCGAGCTGAATCCGCTCAGAACCCGGCGCGCGCAGGCGCTCGGGCAGCTCGGAGCCGAGCATCAGGCGGCGCTCGCGAAGCTGCAAGGCGAGCTCGGCAACTCCATCGGCGCGGCCTGCGAGGGCGGCGAGGGACAGGTCGTCGACCAGGCCAAGTGCGCCGCGGTACGTGCCGCGGCCGAGGCCAAAGCCGACGCGGCGAGAGAGGCCTACCTCAAGAAAGCGAACGTCGCGCTGGACGAGTTTCGCAAGAGCGCCCGCGAGCAGATCTCGCGCGTCGGACCGCTGCTCGCGCAGGCGCGCAAGGCGTTCGGCAAGTCGATGCCTTCGGCCGTCGCCGGGATGATCCAGCTTCTTGACGGCAACGCGGCCACGCTGATCGGCGAGGTGGTCGCGGCCAACCATGAGCTCACGCGCGTCGGGAGCGAGAAAACCTTCTTATGAGCATGTTTCTTCGGCTGTTCGTGCTGATCGCCTGGCTTGCGCCGGCAGCGGGGTGGGCCAGGGGCGGCGAGACGATCACCGTCGACATCGCGAAGCTGCGCCCGACGCAGATGCAGATCGGGCTGGCGGTGGTGCGCGACATGGTGCGCACGTTGTACGTCGACAAGGCCATCGAGGGCGACGCCTCGCTGGCCGAGTTCAGGTCTCGCGGGACGCAGCTGCCGCTCAAGACGCTCTCGCAGCTGAACGCCGCGCAGAGCGAGCGCCTCAGGGGGCGGCTGGCCGAGCTCGTGCGGACGAAGCCGCCGAAGCCCCTGCGTGGCGCGCGCGGCCCCGACGGCGCGATCTACGTCACGGACGGCCACCACCGCGCCATGGCGCTGGCGCTCCTGGTGCTGCAGGGGTCGCCGCCCTTGCTCGACCCCGCGCAGGCCCGGATCGCGGTGAGCATCGAAGCCGACGGCGATTTCTCGGGGCGCTCCCGCGACTTCGTCCGCTATATCGCGGAGACGGGTTTTTTCACGCGTGAGGTGCGCGATCGCCACGCGCGCAAAGAGCTCACGGCGGAGCAGCTGGTCGAGAAGCTTCCGCGCACGCTGTTCGAGCTCGCGCGCTTCGACAACCCGACGCGCAGCGCGATTTCCCGGGTATTTTACGATTTCGGAATGGACACCGAGCATTTTGTCGAGCATCTCGAGTTCCTGCTCGCCGAGAAGCTCACTTGCGAGATCGGCTCGCTGCCGGGCTATGAGTTCGACGACGAGACGCTGGAGCGCGCGCGGCGCGCGATCTTCGGAAACCCCGCGATGGTGGCTTTTCTTCGCGCCAAAGAGCGGCGCGGCCCGCACGGGGCCGCGGCGGAAGCCGCTCTGCGCGACGCGCTCTCCCGGTACCGCAAGCTCGAGCAAGAGCGGGACGCCAAGGGCCTGCATCCGCCGGCGAGACCCGCGCTTTGCCCGGGTTAGGGCAGGCCGAGGCGCGGGCGCGCCGCCACGTTCGCGTACGCCTCGCGCGCGTCGCATGAGAAGCGGCCCGACACGGGAGCGCGGCCACGCAGGTAACGGCCCAAAAGCACGAGCGAGTCCTTGTCGAGCTGCACCTTCTCGGGCGACTCGGGCCCGCCGAGAAGCACGGGATTGAGCACCTTGTTCATCCAGGCCGCGAATTTCGCGTGCGAGAGCGTCCCGTGCGTCGACAGCTCGCGGATGCCG
>JACQAX010000077.1 GCA_016194795.1 Deltaproteobacteria bacterium
AGGACCCGGACACGATTCTCGTCGGCGAAATCCGCGACTACGAGACGGCCGAGGTCGCGGTGCAGGCCGCGCTCACGGGCCATCTCGTGCTCTCCACCCTCCACACCAACGACGCGCCCAGCACCGTCGTCCGACTCATGAACATGGGCATCGAGGCGTTTCTCGTGACGTCCGCCGTGAACACGATCGTCGCCCAGCGCCTGCTGCGCACCATCTGCGGCAAGTGCAGGGAGCCGACGACGGTCCCCGTCGAGCGCCTGACGGAGGTCGGCATCCCCGAGCAGATCGCCACGCAGCTCCGGCTCTTCAAAGGGAAGGGCTGCCAGGTCTGCAACAACTCGGGCTACAAGGGCCGCGTCGCCGTCTACGAGGTCATGGATTTCAGCTCCAACCTGAAAGAAATGGTGCTCGCCAACTGCACGGCGATCGAGCTCAAGCGCGCCGCGATCAAGGAAGGCATGCGAACGCTCCGCGTATCGGCGCTGCAGAAGGTGGCCGACGGAGTCACAACACTCGAAGAGGCGATAGCTTTGACCTCGGCCGACGGCTGAGGCTCAGCAAGGAGAAAGCAAGATGGCGAAAATTCCGCTCCCTGCATTACTCAAGGCGATGGTCGACCAGGACGCGTCCGACCTGCACATCACCGTCGGGACGCCGCCGCAGTTCCGAATCGGCGGCAAGATGGTGAAGGTGAAGATCGACCCGCTGAACGCGCAGGACACCAAGGAGCTCTGCTACAGCGTTCTCACCGACAGCCAGAAGAGCGACTTCGAGACGGCGCTCGAGCTCGACTTCTCGTTCGGCGTCAAGGACGTCGCCCGTTTCCGCGGCAACATCTTTTACCAGAAGGGCGCCGTCGGCGCCGTCTTCCGCCGCATCCCGATCACGATCCCGACCTTCGAGCAGCTGGGGCTCCCGGCGGTGCTCAAGGAAATCATCAAGCGCCCCAACGGCCTCATCCTCGTCACGGGCCCGACGGGTTCCGGCAAAAGCACGACGCTCGCCGCGCTGCTCGACGTGCTGAACCTCACCGATCCCGGTCACATCATGACGATCGAAGACCCGATCGAGTTCATCCACCCGCACAAGATGTGCGTGGTCAACCAGCGTGAAGTCGGCACCGACACCAAGACCTTCGGCGACGCTCTCAAGCGCGTCCTGCGCCAGGACCCCGACTTCATCCTGGTCGGCGAGCTTCGAGACATCGAGACGATCGAGATGGCGCTCACGATGGCCGAGACGGGCCACCTCGTGTTCGCCACGCTCCACACCAACAGCGCCGTTCAGAGCCTCTACCGCGTGATCAACGTCTTTCCGCCGCACCAGCAGACCCAGATCCGGCAGCTCCTCGCGTTCGTGCTCCAGGCCATCGTCTGCCAGCAGCTCATCCCGAAGAGCTCCGGCGGCGGCCGCTGCATGGCCATGGAGATCCTGCTCCCCAACAACGCGATCCGAAACCTGATCCGCGAGGACAAGATGCACCAGGTCTACTCGTCGATGCAGGCGGGCCAGAACGATTCGGGGATGATGACGATGAACCAGTCGCTGCTGCGCCTCGTGCAGGCCGGCGCGCTGAACAAGAGCGACGCGATCGACATCAGCGGCGTGCCCGACGAGCTGACGAAGATGCTGCAACAAGTTAAATAGACAAAGGTCGAATAGAGAAAAATGCCCCAGTTCAGCTACGTAGCAGTCAACAAAGTCGGAGAGCGCGTCAAGGGCACGGTCGATGCCCCCAACGAGGGCGAGGTGCGCGTGGTGCTTCGCGCGCAGGGGCTCCGACCCGTGCGCATCAACAAGCCGGGCGCGCTCGACTTCGACCTCGGCTCGCTCACCGCGGGCTCGGTAAGCGACGACGACGTGCTGCTCTTCACCCGCCAGCTTTCGATTCTCATCTCCTCGGGCATCCCGCTCGTCCAGGGGCTCGAGATCATCGCCGGCCAGATCGAGAGCATCGGCATGAAGCGCATCGTGCTCTCGATCAAGGAGAAGATCTCGGGCGGCACGTTCCTCTGGGAGGCGATGAAGCCGTACAGCGACGCCTTTCCCGACATCTACATCAGCATGGTCCGCGCCGGCGAGGCGTCGGGCGCATCTACCCGATCGCGATCACGATCGTCGGCATCCTCGTCCTCGGCATCATGCTCGTCTTCGTCATCCCGAAGTTCGAGGATCTGTTGAAGGGCGCCGGCCAGGAGCTTCCGGGCCCCACGCAGTTCGTGATCGACGTGAGCCATTTCGCGCAGAAATACGTCCTGCACATCTCGACGGTGCTCGCGGTGGGGGCGTACTCGATCCGCGCTTATTACAAATCGGAAGAGGGCCGCAGCTTCTTCGACTATTACTCGCTGAAGGTGCCGCTCTTCGGGCCGATGCTGCTCAAGGTCGCCGTCGCGCGTTTTTCGCGCACCATGCAGACGCTGCTCGCCAGCGGCATCAACCTTCTCGACGCGCTCGACATCTGCAAGGACGCCATCGGCAACAAGACGCTCGCCGAGACGCTCGTCAAGATGAAGTCGGAGGTCGAGACGGGCAAGACGCTCGCGGGCATCATGGGCAAGCTGCCCATCTTCCCGAGCATGGTCGTGCAGATGATCACGGTCGGGGAGAACACGGGCAATCTCGACAAGATGCTCGACCGCATCGCCGATTTTTACGAGGAAGAGGTCGCGACCCTGATCTCGGGCCTCACGAAGCTCATCGAGCCGTTCGTGCTGGTCTTCCTCGGCGGGTCGGTCGGAGCGATGATGATCGCGATGTACCTGCCGATCTTCAAGATGGCCGGCGGGGCGGGCTGACGTGCAGACGCGCTCGTCCAGCCAGGAACGCGACATCCGCCTCTACATGTTCCTGCGGCTGCTGCTGCTGTGGTCGGTGCTCATCTCGCTCGTGGCCTACAACCGCTTCGGCTCGCTCGCCTCGGACACCGTCGTCAAGACGTACTTCGTCACCTTCTTCACGTACCTGGTCACGACCGGCTTCGTCTTTCTTTACGAGAAGGCCCGCGACACCCGCTACTTCCTCACGAGCCAGATCGCCTACGACATCCTCTTCACGACCGTGCTCATCTTCTACACGGGGCCGTTCGAGTCGATGTACACGGTTTTCTACCTCTTCAACATCATGTTCGCGGCGATCCTCTTTCCGCGCGCCGGCGCGCTCCTCGCCGCGATCGCCAGCGCCTCGCTCTACGCGACCATCGCCTGGATCAATGCCGACTCCACCCACGAGGAGAAGGGCTTCAGCATCCTCACGACGATCACCGGCTTCATCTCGATGTCGCTGCTCGCCAGCCAGCTCGTCGAGGAGCTGCGCAAGAGCCGCTCGCGCATCAGCCGCCTCGAGGAGCTGAGCGAGGAGATCGTGAACTCGCTCGACAGCGGCCTGCTCGGCCTCGACTCGAGGGGCGTGCTGCGCAAGGTGAACCGCACGGCGCAGGGAATGCTCGGGATCGAAAACGACCTTTCCGTGCTCGGGCGCCCCGTCCACGAGGTACTCCCGGCGATCGGCGACGCCCAGGGCAACGAGGTGCGCAACCTGAGCGTGCGCGGCGAGATGCGGAGGATGCTGACGACGAAGGTGCTGCTGCCCGAGGGGCACAGCATGATCCTCATCCGCGACCTGACCGAGGTGCTCGATCTCGAGGAGAAGGTGCGGCGCCAGGACCACCTGGCGGGCATCGGCCGGCTGGCCACGGGAGTCGCCCACGAGATCCGGAACCCGATCGCGGCGATCTCGGGCGCCGCGCAGCTGCTCGCGGCCCACCCCGGCGAGACCGAGGAGCAGACGCGTCTCCACGCCCTGATCGTCCGCGAGAGCGAGCGCGTCGACCGGCTCGTCAACCAGCTGCTGCGTTTCTCCCGGCCGCCCATCGCCAAGCGCGACGCCGTTCGTCTCGACGAGGTGCTGAACGAGTGCATCGAATCGCTGCGCACGCGCCCCGACTTCAAGGACCACGGCATCCGGCTCGAGGTCGAGGTGCCTGGTCACCTTCAGGTGAAGGGGAACCGCGACGAGCTGAGCGAGGTGATGACGAACCTGCTCGTCAACTCGATGCAGGCGCTGGTCGACATCAAGAACGGCCTGGCCCCGTTCATCCGCGTGCGCGCGCTCCGCGACCGCGGCGAGATCCGGGTGGTCGTCGAGGACAACGGGCCGGGGATCCCGCGCGAGCTGCGCGGACGGGTCTTCGACCCGTTTTTCACC
>JACQAX010000078.1 GCA_016194795.1 Deltaproteobacteria bacterium
ACCCGTATCCTTTGATCGTGCGCGACTTCCAGTCGGTGATCGGCATCGAGGCGCGCGAGCAGATCCTGAAAGCCGAAGGGCGCCTGCCCGACGAGCTCGTCGCCTGCGTCGGCGGCGGCAGCAACGCGATCGGGTTGTTTTACGCCTTTCTCGGCGACGAGAAGGTCGCCCTGACGGGCGTGGAGGCCGGAGGCTTGGGGCTGGAAGCCGGCAAGCACGCCGCGCGGTTCGCGGGCGGCTCGCCAGGCGTGCTCCACGGCGCGCTCACCTATCTTCTGCAGGACGAGGCGGGCCAGGTGCAGGAAACCCACAGCATCTCGGCCGGCCTCGACTACGCGGCCGTCGGCCCCGAGCACGCGCTCCTGCGCGACGAGGGGCGCGCGCGGTACACGTCGGCCACCGACGCCGAGGCGCTCGAAGCCTTCCACGAGCTCGCGCGCCTCGAGGGCATCCTGCCCGCGCTCGAGAGCTCGCATGCGGTCGCCTACGCTCTCAAGCGCGCGCCCAAGATGAAGAAGAGCGAGATCCTCCTCGTCAACCTCTCGGGCCGCGGCGACAAGGATCTCGACAGCATCAGGAACGCCGAGCGAAACGCGGCGATCCAGGAGGCCCACCATGCCGGCTAGCAACCTCACCAGCGCCTTCGAGCGCGCCGCCAAGGCCAAGCGCGCGGCGTTCATCCCCTACATCACGGCCGGTGACCCGAACCTCGCCGCCACGAAGAAATACGTCAAGACGCTGGCCGACTGCGGCGCCGACGTCATCGAGCTCGGCGTCCCCTTCTCCGACCCGGTGGCCGATGGCCCGGTGAACCAGGCGGCCGCGACGCGGGCGATCCGCGCCGGCACCACGCTCGCCGGCGTGCTCGAGCTCATCGCCGAGCTCCGGCGCGAAGGCGTCGACGTTCCGATCGTGCTCTTCACCTATCTCAATCCCATCTATAAGATGGGCTACGAGACCTTCGCCAAGCGCGCCGCCAAGGCCGGCGCCGACGGCGTGCTCGTCGTCGACCTGCCCCCCGAGGAAGCCGAACGCGACTACCTGCCTCGCCTGCGCGAGCACGGGCTGGGAACCGTCTTCCTCTCGTCTCCGACGACCGACCCGAAGCGCCTGCCGCTCATCGACCGCCAGAGCACGGGTTTCGTCTACTACGCCTCGCGCACCGGCGTCACCGGCGTGCAGAAGTCGCTTTCGACGAGCCTGGGAGCCGAGCTGGAAAAAATCCGCCGGCACGTCAAAGGCAAGCTCGCCGTGGGCTTCGGCATCTCGACGCCCGAGCAGGTGCGCGAGCTCGTGCCGCTCGTCGACGCCGTCGTCGTCGGCAGCGCCTTCGTGCGCCTGATCGAGAAAAACAAAGACATCGCGCCGCTGGCCAAAGAGCTGGTTGCCGCGCTCGGAAAGAAATAACCCACGGGAGCATCCACATGTTGATTCTGATGAAGTCCAATCCGAGCAAAGAGCAGGTCGACGGCGTCGTGGCCAAGATCACGCAGCTGGGCTACAAGCCGCATCTCATCCCGGGCGAGCACGACGTGGCCGTGGGCATCACCGGCAACGAGACGGCGCTCGATCCCGAAACTTTCATCGCGCTCGACGGGGTGAAGGAGTGCATTCCCGTCACCAAGCCCTACAAGCTCGCGGGAAGAGCCTTCAAGAAAACCGACACGAGCTTCCAGGTGGGCAACGCCACGTTCGGCCCGGGAAGCTTCGTCGTCATCGCCGGCCCGTGCGCCGTCGAGAGCGAGGAGCAGACCTTGCGCATCGCGCGCGCGGTGAAGGCGGCGGGCGCGGCCGTGCTTCGCGGCGGCGCCTACAAGCCGCGCTCGAGCCCCTACGCCTTTCGCGGCATGGGCGTCGACGGCCTCAAGATACTGAAGCTCGCAAGCAAGGAGACGGGGCTTCCGGTCATCACCGAGGCGCTCGACCCCGAAAGCCTCGAGAAGGTTTACGAGTACGCCGACATCATCCAGCTCGGCACGCGCAACATGCAGAACTTCTCGCTGCTCGACCTCGTGGGCAAGCTCGACAAGCCGGTGATGCTCAAGCGCGGCATGTCGGCCACGATCGAAGAGTGGCTGCAGGCGGCCGAGTACATCATGAGCGGCGGCAACACGAAGGTCATCCTGTGCGAGCGCGGCGTGCGCTCGTTCGACACGAACACCCGCAACATGGTCGATCTGGGCGGCGTGCTCGCCGTGCGGAACCTGAGCCACCTGCCCGTGTGCGTCGATCCGAGCCACGGCACGGGCAAGCGCTTCATGGTCACACCGATGTCGCGAGCCGCGCTGGCGCTTGGCGCCAACGCGGTCATGATCGACGTCCACGATCGTCCCGCCGAGGCGCTCTGCGACGGGCCGCAGGCGATCCTGCCCGACGAGTTCGCCGAGCTCGTGAAAACGCTGCGGCAGCTCGCGCCGCCGCTCGGCCTCAAGCTGGCGTAGGGGCTACGCCACCGCCACCGGAATCGGGGGATTCGGCGGCGGCGGCGCAGCTAACGCCGGGTCGATCGCGGGGACGTCAAGACCCAGCGTGAGCTTGATCACCTGCGTGACGTTGTCGACGAGCTCGAACTGGAGGCGCGAACGCACCTCCTCCGGAACGTCGCGCAGATCGCGTTCGTTTCGCTTCGACAGGATGATGCGCGTGATCCCCGCGCGATGCGCCGCGAGCACCTTCTCCTTGATGCCGCCCACCGGCATCACCGCCCCGCGCAGCGTAACCTCGCCGGTCATCGCGGTCTTCGTATCGACCACGCGCCCGGTGAAGAGCGACGCGAGCGTCGTGAGCATGGTGATCCCCGCCGAAGGGCCGTCCTTCGGGATGGCGCCGGCCGGCACGTGCACGTGCAGGTCCTTCTTCTCGAAGTCGAGCTGCGGCACGAGGCCCGCGAGCTTCGAGCGAACGAGGCTCAGCGCGATCTGCGCCGACTCCTTCATCACGTCGCCGAGCTGCCCGGTCAGGATGAGCTTGCCCGTGCCCGGCATGAGCTCGCCCTCGATGAAGAGGATCTCGCCCCCGAGCGGCGTCCACGCCAGACCGGTCACCACGCCCGGCGGCGCCAGGCGCTCGGCCACCTCGTGGGTGAAGCGCTCGGGCCCCAGCACCTCGTCGAGCGCGTCGACGCCGATCCGGATCGGGAGCTGCGCGTCCTTGGCGAGCACCTTCTCGGTGGTCGCGCGGAACGCCGTCCCGATCTTGCGCTGGAGATCGCGAACGCCCGCTTCGCGGGTGTAGCCGTTGATGATCTTGAGCAGCGCCTCGTCGCCGAGAGCCGCCTGCTCGGTCGTCAGGCCGTGCTCGGCCAGCTGCTTCGGCACGAGGTGGTTCTTGGCGATGTGGAGCTTCTCGGCCGTCGTGTAGCCCGAGAGCTCGATGAGCTCCATGCGGTCGAGCAGCGGCCGCGGGATCGTCTCGAGCGAGTTCGCCGTCGCGATGAAGAACACCTTGGAAAGGTCGAACGGCACGTCTAGATAGTGGTCGTGGAACGTGCCGTTCTGCTCGGGATCGAGCACCTCGAGAAGGGCGGACGCCGGGTCGCCGTGGTAGCCCATCCCCAGCTTGTCGATCTCGTCGAGCATGAGCACCGGGTTGTTCTCGCCCGCGCGCTTGATCGACTGGATGATCCGGCCGGGCATCGCGCCGACGTACGTGCGGCGATGGCCGCGAATCTCGGCGTCGTCGCGCACACCGCCCAAGGACGCCCGAACGAACTTGCGCCCGAGCGCCTTGGCGATGCTCTGCCCGAGCGAAGTTTTACCCACGCCGGGCGGGCCAACGAAGAGGAGAATCGAGCCCTTGCCGTTCTTGCGCAGCTTGAGCACCGCGAGGTGCTGCACGATGCGGCTCTTGATCTTCTCGAGACCGTAGTGGTCGGCCTCGAGCGTCGCGCGAGCATGGTCGAGCTCGAGCGTTTCCTCGGCCGACTTCGCCCAGGGGAGCGCCACGAGCAGATCGAGGTAGTTTCGAATCACGTGCGACTCGGCCGAGGCTCCGCCCTGGCCTTCGAGCCGCTTGAGCTCGTCGAGGGCGATCTTCTTCGTCTCCTCGGGCATGCCGGCATCCTCGATCTTCTTGCGATAGTCGTCGTCCTGCTTCTCGCCGGCCTCGTCGCCGAGCTCTTCGCGGATGGCCTTGAGCTGCTCGCGCAGGAGCGCCTCGCGCTGGTGCTTGCCCAGGCGCTGGCCCAGCTTGTCGCGGATCTCGCTCTGGATCTGAAGGCCGTCCTTCAGCTTCTGCAGCTGCTCCATGAGCGCGAGCACGCGCCCCTTCACCGAAACCAGCTCGAGCAGCTCCTGTTTGTTTTTGAGCGGAAGGTCGAGGTTGGCCGAGCAGAGGTTCGTCAGGAAAACGAGGTCGGTGATGCCGTCGAGCAGCTCGGAAAGGTTGGACGTGTCGCCGGGGACGAGCTCGAGGATCTCGCTCGACATCTCCTTGAGTCCGGAGAGCAGCGCCGCCTCGGTCTTCTCGTCGACGTCGATCACGTCGGCGACCGCCTCGACCTCGGCGGCAATGAGCCCGTCGCGCTCTTCGTAGCGGTTGACGCGCGCCCGCGAGATCCCGCGAACGAACACCCGATAACCGCCGTCGACGGCCCGCACCTTCTCGAGCTCGCAGAGCGTGCCGAAGCGGTAAAGCTGGTCGCCGCGGACCTCGCCCTGGTCTTCCTTCTGCGCCACGACGAAGACGCGCGACTTGTGCTCCTCGGCTTCCTTCACCGCGGCGACGCTCTTCGTCCGCCCGACGCTCAGCGGGAACGCCGTGCCCGGGAAGATCACTACGTTTCGGATGGGTAACACGGGGATGGTGATGTTTTTGGGATAGGTTTTCATGAAGATAAAATGTGCACGGGGTCCCTGGTGTCAAATTTCGAGCCGGCGATTATGGTCACCGAAAGGTAACCGCGTTTTTTTCAGCACCTTTCTGAAATCAACGGTTTGCGGCCGCGGCGAGCGCGCGCGCGGCGATCGGTTATAATAGCGGGCGGGGGACGTCATTCGAGATGCCGGGTAAAACGCTCGTCACGTTTTTGCTGCTCAGTCTGGTTTTCGCCGTCGCGGCTCGCGCCGACGACGAAGCGCTCAACCCCTTTCCCAAGGACTGCGGCGATCCCACCGTCAAACCGCCGCCCCAGGTCGGCAACGACCAGCCGAACCCGGCGACCTTCACCTACAAGGACCTGTGCAAAGTGCTCGACAAGAATCCCAAAACGGGCAAGCCCGTGGAGTCGATCGAAGAGCTCGTTCCGAACCTGCCCGCCGAGTTCCGGAAAAACTTCACCTTCATGAGCAAGAGCGAGAGCCCGCACCAGGCCAATGGCGCCGTCTCGCCACAGAACCCGCGCACGATCATGTTCAGCGACGACGCGCGGATGGTGATCGCCTTCACGACCGATCCCAAGAAGCCGGGCTTCAACACGCTCGAGATCACCGAGTACCAGGACGACGGCAGCTTCAAGGTGCGCAAGGTCGAGCTGCCCGGCGCCGGAAGCGGCGGCAAGCCCGACTACGGAAAGCCTCCGCACCAGGAACCCAAGAGCTGCGCCGCCTGCCACGGCAAGGATGCGCGCCCGATCTGGGAATCGTTCAACCTCTGGCCCGGAGCCTACGGCGCGCAGGCCGACCAGATCGGCGGCGACGAGGTCGAGACGAAAAACTACGAAGAGTTCCTCAAGACGAAGAAAAATACGGGCGTCTTCAAGTATCTCGACTGGCCTTCGGGCACGAAGTACCCGCCGTACTCCGACGGCCCGGACAACCACACGCTGGCTTTCGGGCCGAACGCCCGCCTCGGGATGGCGCTCACCGCGCTCAATCGCAAGCGCCTGATGCGCCTGATGAAGAAGTCGCCGAAGTACGAAGGCCTGAAGAAATATCTCGCCTCGGTCCTCCTGCGCTGCGAGACCCCGCCGATCGACGAAAAGTCGGTCGACGCCCAGCTCAAGAAAGAGCAGAACGAGAAGCTCAAAAAGGCCGGGCTCTCGACGACCGGCACGCAGGGCGATCTCGACGCGTCCCGCTTCGGCCTGCTCGAGCTGACCAAGGACGACTCGGTGGCCGTGATCAAGTACGTGCAGGACCTCCTCGGTCCCGACGAGGTCGACGCCAAGGAGTGGTCGCTCTCGGGGCGCCCCGGCTCGCTCACGTTCTTTGACGGCGTCTACGACGGCGAGGACGCCATCCGTTACGATTTCATTTACGAGATCTACAAGGACGTGCGCGCCACCGACCCGAACTTCAAAACCGACGACCACCTGCGCGACAGCTTTCTCGTCGGACCGGGTCTCCGTTGCAAGGGGCTTCCGTACGGCGAGCACATGAACACCCAGCTAGCCCACGACCAGTCCTGCGACTACCTCAAAGGAAAAGCCTGCAGGCCGCCGGCGACCTGCGCGAGCGCGAGCGCCCCGACGGCGAAGTCGTGCAACCCGGGCTCGAGCGGCTACCCCGGCTCGCAGCCGAGCATCGACAAGATCGACCCGGCGCAGATCACCGGTAAGCTTCCGAAAGACGGGCTCGCGCTTCTGGGCCGCTGCACCGACTGCCATTCGGCGCCACCGCTCAACTTCGACAACCCGAAAACGTTGCGCGCGCAGCTTCAGGCGAACCCGGCGCTCCTCGGAAAAATCCGCGCGCAGCTCGACTCGAAGAAGATGCCGCAGAACGGCACGCCGTTCACCAAGGCCGAGTCCGACCTTCTTCTGAAATCGCTGACGGATCTCAAGAACGGAAAATAGAAGGATCTGTGATAACTTTGGGTGGTGAAGGCTTCCCGGAAGCAGCTGCCCATCGCGATCCTTTGTCTCTTCGCCGGACTGGTGGCTGCTGACGCCGGGGCGGAGGCGCCCGACACCTCTTCGCTCCCGGCCGCCCTCGTCGCCTCGACGACCGGCGGGGCCGCCGCGCCGAACGACTTCACCGCGCGCGACTTCACCGTCGAATGGAAAGGGGCGGCGCCGGCCGGCGTGACCGCCACGCTCGCCGACGACTCGCTCGAATGGATGCGCGTGCGCGACGTGCTGGCGCTTCCGCGCGCGCGGCTCGTCCTCGCGGTGAAGGGCGCGACCGCGGGGCTCGTCACCTACTCGGGCTTCACGACGCCGCTCGACCTGCACGGCGGAAACGGCCAGACCGAGCTCACGGTGGCGCTCGTCTCGGGTGAGCGAAACCCGATCGAGATCTCGCTCGACAACGGAGCCCGCAAGGGAGCTCTCGTCGTCCGTTTCAAGCCGCGCGCGACGAGCAGCCCCTGGCGGGTATTCTTCGACCTGAGCTGCACGCGCTACGGCGTCGCCGCCGAGAACATCCCCTGGGTGCAACCCGACCAATGGGCCTACGTCGGCTGCCGCCTCCTGCACGTGAAGGGCGCGAGCGGAAAAACGACGGGCCTCGAGCTCCTCGTCTTCTGGGACAACGCGGGCCAGACGCTGTCGGTGAACGGCGGCGAGGTCACGTCGGCGGCCGGCAGCCTCTGGGAGCTGCGCCTGACGCCCGCGGCGAACCGCGTGGCGCTCAAGGCCGGGCCGCAGAGCCTGGCGCTCCGCTACGCCATTCCCGCGGTCGATCGCCCGGGGACGCTCGCCATCGGCTTCGGCCCCTACTCCTACACCTTCGAGGCCGAGCACATCAACACGCACACCTACGCCGCGATCATCACGGCGTACCTGTCGTACCGCCTGAGCGACACCGTGAGGCTCGTCGGCTTCGACGCGAGCGCGGCGCACTACAACTATTACAACGACACCGGCATCTACTTGAGCACGCTCTCGACCAAGGCGTTCGACAACCGCCTGCTCGTCAACATCATGCTCGGCGCGCACGCGCTCATCTTCCGTAGCGACGGCATCCACTACTTTCGCGCCGGCGGCCCGCAGGGCTTCGAGCTGACGTATCTCAACGCCTTCAAGCGGAACTTCAACTTCTCGTCGGGCGCGTTCATCTACCCGCCGATCGCGGGAAAGTCGTATTACAACGCCTGGGCGCGCTGGGGCTCGCCGAAATTCTTCGCCGAGCTGAACTTCATCGCGTGGCGCGAGAAGGGCGGCACCTACGACGACCGCGTCGTCTACAACCGGAGCCTGGGCGTGTCGGTGGGCTTTCCCTTCTACTCGTTCTGACCGGCTTTCAGCGCGCCTGTCCCTTGCCGAGGTAGAAGCGCGCGACGACGTCGTTGCTGAACAGCCCGGTCAGCATCTTCGCGATCGGGTCGCTTGCCGAAAGGTCGGGCTTCAGAAAGCTCTCGGCCCACTCGGCGTACGAGAACGGCCGCTGGGTCAGCAGGCTTTCGGTGCGGCTCGCGAAGCGGACGAGCTGCCGTAGCGCATCCGCCCGCGCGACCCCACCGAGCTTTCCCGCCTTGAGCGAAAGCGCGAGCAGCTTCTGCGCGGTCGCGAAGGTGTTGAAGTTGAACGTCGCCGTCTCGTTGGTGAGCGCCTTGGGGTTCGCGTGCAGCGACACCGGAGCGTTCTCGAAATAAACCTTCGCCAACGCCATCACCGGCCCGATCGGCGTGGAGCGCGAAAGATCCTCGCGCAGCAGATCCCGTGCCTTCATGCCGAAGCTTTCGCTGAGGTAGTACCACTTCTCCGACGAGTTCGAGTTGCCGCCGGACACGTCGCGCAGCTGCGACTCGAGCTGGCGGGCGAGCTTGTAGGCGTAATCGATCAGCGTGGGCTCGTCGAGCTTCCCCAGCTCCCGCTCGAGCTCGACGACCGGCCGCGTCTCGGTCGGCCTGCCCTGGTCGCGCAGGAACTTCTCGTTTGCCGCCTGCCCCTGGGGGTCCGGGAGCGAGAGCGCCTCGGTCAGCCAGTATTCGCGGCCTTTGAAGCCGGACGTGGCGCCGTCGGCGGAAGCAGCCTTGAGCCTGGCGCGGACCGCGGCCGCGAACTCCGGAAAGCGCAGGAACGCCACGAAGTGCGAGACGTCGTGGGTCGCGTCGAGCAGCGGAAACTTCCCTTGCTGCATGGCTTCGAAGATCGGTTGGAACGGGATATTGAACTCGACGTCCTTGTTGAGGAGCCGCCACTTCGACATGTCGGCCGGAAAGCTCTCGGCGAGCGGATCGACGAAAAGATACTCGCGCTTCGTGACGAGCTTGCCGGTCTTGGGGCTCGGCACCTGGCCGAGGTCGCGGTAGAGGACCATCGTCGGAACGAAGGTCGACGCGGGATCGATTCCGCGCCTTTTGAGTGCGGCGCGGTAATTCCGGGCAAGCTCGACCCACGTCGGAGTCGACGTCGGCGCCTCGGAGCCCTTCCATTTGACGCCGAGCTCCTCCTGGATCGCGATCTTCTCGGGTCCCTCGAACGGATCCTCCCTGAAAAACTCGTGCGACTTCGGATCGTCCGGCTTTCCGTAGGGCAGCTCGAATTCGGCCTGAATCACCTGAAAGAAATAATTGCTGTACTGCTCGGCCGCGGCGACGAGCCGAGGCCCGGCGGTGGGGTTTTCCCCGCCGCGCGTAAGCCCCCGGGTCGCCGCGCCGCCGCGC
Source organism: Deltaproteobacteria bacterium (assembly GCA_016194795.1). Classification (GTDB taxonomy): domain Bacteria; phylum Bdellovibrionota; class UBA1018; order UBA1018; family UBA923; genus JACQAX01. Next base: position 9,487 of record JACQAX010000078.1, read on the forward strand.
GTGAGGCTGCGCGCCGCCGCGGGAAGCGGGCTCGTCAGCTCCGGGGTGCAGCCGGTCTCGCGAAGCCGGGCTTGAATCGCCTGCCGCTGCTCGGCCAGCGTGCGGGCCTCGTGGGCGTGGGCGTGGAACGCGCCGACGCTCGCCAGGAGGAACAAGACTCGAAGCAGAACGCGGTTCGGCCGCATCCCGGTACTATACCACGGCCGGAAACGGCAATTTCTGCCGGGCACGGCCGTCACGGCGGGAAAACCGGCGGCGCGACGAACTTGTTTTCAAGCACCCACGCGACTCCGCTCGCGAATATTTCCCCGTGCGCGGCGGCTGCCCGAAATCCAGCCGGCAAGAAACTATCCGCCCCACTTGGGCCGGTTTTCTGTCATAATTGAAAGTAACGTAATCAAGTCGAGGAGCTTCACGATGAAACTCACAGGACCGCGCCCCACTCTGACCGATCCTCTCGTTGAGCGGCTTAAGAAACTGCCGCTGCCGACGGATGCCCGACCGACGTCGAGCATTCGCTTCGGGCTGATCGTCCCCTCGTCCCCCTTCGTCATGCCGCGAGGCTGGGAGTGGGCCAACTATGCGCCCTTCGAGGGGCCGGCGATGATCTCGGGGCTGCTCAAGGGGCTTGGCTACAACGTCTCGCTCTTCGACCTGCGCGAGAACT
>JACQAX010000048.1 GCA_016194795.1 Deltaproteobacteria bacterium
GAGCCAAATCCATTTGGCGTGCGCCGGAATCGTCCCTTTTATACGGCGGCTCCCAAGACTCATCCATGAGTCCTATAAAAGCCGCACCCCCTGTTAACTGTGCCCTGCTGCTCAGCCCATGCGCGGGAGAACCGCGCCGAGGCTCTTGTGGCGGCGGCCGTCGGCCGAGAGCGCCTCGCGGCGTTCTTCGTCTTCCTTGCAGGCGATGCAAAGAGTGGCCGTCGGACGGGCTTCGAGACGCTTGAGCTCGATGTCGTTTTCGCAGCTGTTGCAGCTGCCGAACGTGCCCTCTTCGATGCGCTTGAGCGCCTCGTCGACTTTCTTGATGAGAAGCATTTCGCGGTTGCGAAGGCGCATTCTCAACGACTGCTCGACGTCGCTCGACGCCTGGTCGACGTCGTCCATGCGGTCGTCGCCACTCACTGCGAAGTCGTCACGGATGACCTTGTCGTTATAGAGAACGTTGGCTTTCTGCTGTTCGAACAACTTCTTAAAACGCTTCAGAACTTCCTTTTTCATAACCCCCCCTATGGGTTAAGCCCGGTACTGCCATGGGCTTTGTGTTTTGAGTTGTGGTTAGTCGCTAATTCTTTTGGACGTGGCTCTCCGCGAGAGTCGATTCAGCACATGTGCTTCATCCTCCCTTGAGATCCAGTAAGACGAGCTTGGTGATTTCAGTCAGAGTTTCGAAAACTCCGATGCCTTTGCTGGCAACCGCCTCGAACTCGGGTGCACCAAGACGATTGAAGGCTTGCGATAGTTCAACAACCGGCTGAGCCGACGCCACATCGCGTTTATTGAACTGAAAAACGAGCGGGATTTTATGAATGTCGTATCCTTGACTTTCAAGATTAGCCTCCAAGCTTTCATAACTCTCGAGGTTGGCTTCCAACCTCTCACGTTGCGAGTCTATTACAAAGACTATGCCATCCACCCCTTTGAGGATGAATTGGCGAGAAACCTCGTAAAAACTCTGGCCTGGAATGGTGTAGAGATGAAATCGGGTTTTGAATCCGCGCACTTCACCTGCGTCTAGTGGCAGAAAGTCAAAGAAGAGGGTGCGTTCGTTTTCGCTGGAGAGACTGATGAGCTTGCCGCGAGCATTGTCCGCGGTTCGATCATAGATGTACTGCAGATTGGTTGTCTTGCCGCTAAGTCCGCAGCCGTAATAGACAATTTTGCAGTTAATCTCTTTAGTATTGTAGTTAATAAACGTCATGCAGTCGTGTAGTTCTTACACCCGCGACGTCTAGCCTAGGGTCATCGGCATGGCAGCAGTGGTGGCACCACTGGTGTCGAACTGACTCCCCAAAACGCACTAGATCAGCGCCTCATTATAATAAGACCCCATTAGCCACTGAGAACGCGGTTCTCGATGGCCCGACCGATGGTTTGTCGATCGATGTATTCCAAGACTCCCCCCACCGGAATACCGTGGGCGATTTTCGTTACGTTCACACCCAATGGCTTGAGCAGCTTCGTGAGGTAAACCCCAGTGGCTTCTCCTTCTACCGTTGGATTGATGGCCAGGATGACTTCAGACACGTTTCCGCTCTGGGTCCTCCTGATCAACTCCCGGATCCGCAATTGAGCCGGGCCTACCCCGTCGAGGGGCGAGAGAACACCGTGCAGGACATGGTACTTCGACAGTTCCAGCACCAGCTTCGAGACCGGATCCGACATCAGAACATCCCCGGGACGCTGAGGCCGCCGGTGACGGCCTTCATCGCTTCGCTGACCATTTCAGAAGATTTCTTGAGCGCCTGGTTGGTGGCTTCGAGGACGAGATCCTGGAGCATGTCGACGTCTTCGCTGACGACGTCCTTGCTGATCTTCACCGAGACGATCTGCTGCTTGCCATTGGCGACGACGACGATGGCGCCCGCGCCCGCGCTGCCTTCCGCCGTCTTGTCGGCCATCTCTTCCTGGAGCTTCTGGATCCGCAGCTGCATCTGCTGCGCTTGCTTCACCAGATTTCCGAAACCGCCGCCGAAACCACCCTTGCTCATGCGTTCTCCTGTATATCGAGTCTTTCAAGACGCGCTCCGAGCAACTGCTGCGCGGCCTTCACTGCTTCGCTCTCGAGGACGCTTGCGCGGCGCTGGTCGTCGACCTGTTTGCGCCGCTGGCGTTCCACTTCCTCGATGCTTCTGCTGGAAAGCACCTCTTTATAGTCGAGACGCACCGCGCGTCCCAAATGATTTTTCAACAATTGCACGAGCAGCTCGGTGTAAGCGTGCGACTGCAGCTGGTCGCGGTAAAACGAGTGGTCCTTTACGAAGCCGAGCGTCAATACGAGCAGCGGGCCGTTCTCGACGAGCCCTTCGAAGCTCAGATGTTCGAGAATCGAACCGACCATCGGCTTTTGATCTTTGATCGCGGTGACGATCTTGATCCAGCTTGATGCGTCATGGAGCTCCTTGGGCGCGTTGATCGTGATCGACGGAGCCGGAGCATTCGTCGCGGCCCGTGCGCTCAGCGCGGAAGCCGGCGCCTGCGGCGCGGGTTGCGGAGCCTCGATCGCGGCGATGAGCTCGGCGGCTCTCGAGCGCGTGGGCGCGACGGGAGCGGCGGGAGTCGCCTGCTGAGGCTGCGCCGCCGCCTTGAGAGGCGGAGCCTGGTCGGAGTGCGCGCTCTTTTTCTGAGGGCCGCTGCCGGGCGCGCGAGCGCCGCCGCCAGTGCCGCTCGCTCCGACGCCGCCGAGGTCATCGGGGCCGCTGAGGTCGGAGAGCGCGATCATCTCCTCGGTCGAAGCCATCTTCATCACGAGCACGTCCATGACCATCTTGGGGATCGTGCTGCGGGCGACGTCCTCGAGGCCGTGGTTGAGCATGCGGAAGAGCATGTCGAGGTCGTCGAGCGAGCGCTCGTGCAGCAGCTCCTTCATGTCGTCGAGATCGACGTCCGACATCTCCATGTAAGCCGAAAGATTCACCGGCGTGCCGCCGGCGTTCTCTTCGAGCAGGCGCGCGACCATGATCTGACGGATGTAGCGCAGGATCTCGCGGCCGAACTGCTTGAGGTCGAAGCCGTGGAGGTAAACGCGGCCGACGGCATCGACCGCGTCAAGCGGCCGGCGTCTTATGATTCCGGTCACGCAGTCGAGAATCGTCTTCTTGTCGACGAGGCCGAGCGCTTCGGTGACCGTTTCGAGCGTGATCTTCGTGCCGCCGACCGAGAGGATCTGGTCGAGCAGCGAGACGGCGTCGCGCATGCTGCCTTCGGCCTCGCGCGCGAGGATGGCGAGCGCGTCGGGGTTGATCGAGACCTTCTCGGCCTCGCAGATGTGCTTGAGACGGCCGGAAAGGTCTTTTTGCGAGACGCGCTTGAAGTCGAAGCGCTGGCAGCGCGAGAGCACGGTCGCCGGGATCTTCTGCGGATCGGTCGTGGCGAAGACGAAGACGACGTGCGCGGGCGGCTCTTCGAGCGTTTTCAACAAGGCGTTGAAAGCCGCGGTCGTGAGCATGTGCACTTCGTCGATGATGTAGATCTTGTGCTTGCCGGACGAGGGCAGGTACTTGGCGTTTTCGCGGATCTCGCGAACGGCGTCGACGCCGTTGTTGGAGGCGCCGTCGATCTCGAGCACGTCGGTGGAGCGGCCTTCCGAGATCTCGGTGCAGTCGTTGCACTTGTTGCACGGCACGCCCGGCTCCTGGGTCTGCTGGCAGCGGATGGCTTTCGCGAAAATTCGCGCGGCCGAGGTCTTGCCGATGCCGCGCGTGCCGGTGAAGAGATAGCCCTGGCTTACGCGCCCGGTTTTGATGGCGTTGGAGATGGTGCGTGCGATGTGCGACTGGCCGACCAGATCATCGAAAGTCTGCGGGCGCCATTTTCTGGCTAATCCCAAATACGCCATTTACCGAA
>JACQAX010000013.1 GCA_016194795.1 Deltaproteobacteria bacterium
GGCCTCGTCGAGCTGGTGGAGTCGTAGCGGAATGGCCGAGACGCCGGCGCCCTCCGCGAAGATCTCCGTCGTCGAGCCCGCCGATTACGAGCGCGTGGCGGCCTACCTGGCCGCGTATCCCGGCGAAAAGCGCGCCGCCGACGTCTGGCGCGAGCGCTTCGGCCTCTGGTGGGAGGGAAATCCCGCCTTCGGCGGCGACGTCGAGCGCGGCTGGGTCCTGCGCGACGGCGAGCGCGTCGTCGGTTTTCTCGGCAACGTGCCGACCTGGTTTCAGACCCCGCGGGGCGTGGTGCGCGGCTACACGGCGTCGACCTGGCGGGTGGACGAGCCTTATCGCAAGAAGAGCGTGTCGCTCTACCTGCGTCAGGTGGCCAACGCGCGCGAGGGCATCCTGTTCAATACCACGGCCAACGAGAACGTGAAGTCGGTGCTCGAGGCGCTGAGCTTCTCGAAGCTTCCGCCGAGCCGCACGGGCAAGAACACGTTTCTCGCGCTGCGCTTCCCGCTGTCGCTCGCGCAGGCGCCTCTCCTGGCGTGGCTCGCGCTCGGCGCCGCGCGCGCGGGCGGCGAGGTGCGAGAGGTCACGCGCGCGGATTCGGCCTTCGACACGCTCTGGGACTCGACGCGTGGGCTCTACCCGTTCACGAGCGTGCGCTCGTCGCAGGTGCTGAACTGGTTTTGCTTCTCGGCGCCCGCCTTTTCGAAGCGCCTGCTGGGCTATTACGAGGACGGCCGCCTGCTGGGCTACGTCGCCTGTTTCAGCTCGGATTGGCGCGGTTACCGCGTCTGGGAATGCCTCGACCTTTGGGCGGTGGGCGGCGAGCGGCGCGTGGCCGTCACTCGCGCGCTCGTGCGCGCGGCGATCGCGGCCGCGGGGCGCGAGACCTTTTTCGTGCTGCCGCATTTTTCAGCCGATCTCGCCGACGTCTATGGCCCGCTGGGGCGCGCTTTCGCCAAGCCGTCGGTGCGCCGCCATTACTACAAGGCGGGCGGAGACGGCGTCGAGGCGCCGCGCGAGGACGCGGCCGACCAGGTGTACTTCAGCGCGCTCGAGGGCGACCTCGCGCTCTGAGCCACCCCTGCTTGAAATTCAGCACCGCCCGCGGATGTTGAGGCGGTTGACACGTGCCTAGCTTTGCGCGCGCGCGCCGGTCTGGGGAGTTCACTAAAATGGCCGGAACCGGCCTCGTTTCGCGCGCTTGCGGCGTGCGTGAAAACAGGCATCCGGCTTGCTTTGTAGTCCTCACGAGAGAGGAACCCCCACATGAGAACTTTCGAGAAGCCTTTGCTTGCCCTGTCCGCCCTGGCCCTGCTTGGCGCGCTCGCGATCACCGCGCGCGCCGAGGACGGAGCGGCCAAACCCACGACGAGCTCCGACTACAAGTCGAGCGAGACGAAATGGAAGTTCAATCCCGGCAGCGGCGCCACCGAGGCCGTCGAGTCAACGGCCAGTCGCTCGGCCCCAACGACGGCGAAACCGTGAAGAGCGGCGTGCTGCTCGCTCCCGGCGCGACGGCCCAGCTTCAGTTCAACGCGGCCACGGGCAAGTTCGATCTCGTGAAGATCGACGCCAAAGGAGGCGCGCTTTACCACCTGGAGTCGAGCAAGATTCCCGGCCTCACGATCGACGTGAACGCCGCCAAGCTCGGCGCGACGGTCGGCACCGACCAGCGCACGGGCGTGACGACGGTCGGCCCCACGGTCACGGCGCTCGAAGCCTCGGCCCACGGCGCGACCAGCATCAAATGGTCGCAGGACGGCCAGGAGAAGTTCAGCGTCGGCCTCGAAGGCTACGGCAAGGTGGCCGTCGGCAACTTCTCGCTCGGCTACGTCGACAACAACGGCCACGGCGGCTTCGGCTCGGCCCAGCTCGTGAGCGTCACGGCGGGCGGAGCGGTCACGCTTCCGAGAATCCTCACCCTGCGCGACGAGGTCACCATCGGCTCGACCACCAGCATTCCTGACGGCGCCTCGATGGGCTGGAGCAACCTGCTTGCCGTCGACGGTGTCGGCAAGAAGGGCTCGGTCGTCAACCAGTTCGGTCTCGGCTGGCAGCACAACCAGGACGGCGCGCGCGTGGACGGCGACGCCGGCTTCGCCAAGAACGTCACCTCGAACTTCCTGCTCCTGCGCTGGACGCCGAAGCTTCCGGGCGACGGCAAGAGCGACGCGAACTGAACGGCTAGAAAAGGATCCCGCCCGCGAGGATGATCGGCGTCGAAGCCGAGCCTCCCGCGCGGCGGTGGCTCCACTCGGCGTTGGCGATGATGCTCACGGTTTCCGAGACCCGGTAGGCGTAGCCCAGCCCGAAGCGGACGGCCGCGCCCACGGGCGACGAGACGTCGGTGAGCGCCTGGCTGCGGCCGCTTTGGATGCCCACCTTGGTGTCGAAGACCACCGGCCCGACGTCTCCACGGACATAGGGTCCGCTCCCGAGGGTGCCCGAGAAGAAGTAGGACGCTCTGACGCCCATGAACAGCTGGGTGAGGTTGGCGAAGCCCGGCTCTTTGTCGTAACTGTCGCTGAGCGCGTCGAGGGCCACGCCGAAGAGCCAGGCGCTCCCCGCGGCGGGTTTGAAGTAGACGGCGAGATCGACGTCGAACTTGGTGTGGCGCGGGCTCGCCAGGCCTTTGCCCGACGTCTCGGCTACCTCGTTCTCGCCCGTGTGGTGGATCCAGCCGCTGCCGAGCGCGATCGAGAACCTCGTGTTGAAGACGCCGCAGCGGCAGGGCGGGCGCTCGTCCGCCGTCGCGGCGGACGTCGCGGCCTCGCCGCCGCTTCGTGACGGCGCCGGCGCCTCATCCGCCGCCGAAGCGGGTGGGCCCGCGAGCAGCAGCGTGGAGATCGCGACGAGAAAAACCCCTCGTCTCACAGACGCTCTTCAAAGAGGGCGTCGTGCCCGAAAGCGTGGTCGACGCCGATGCCCTGGAAGTCGAGCGGAGCCATCCGCGGCTTATGCCACTTGCGCGCGCGGAAGCCCGGCTGGGTGCGTACGTCGAGCTCGATGCGGTCGGCGTACTGCGTGATGTTCTCGAGGCTCACGCGCGCTTCGCGGTCTTCGAAGCGCGTGACGCCCAGGCTGCCCGGGAAGACGTCGCTGTCGTCGCCGAAATTCTCGTTGATCGGCGGCAGCGGACGGTAGCCGAGGTTGTGGCCGTGGTTGAGATCGTCGCGGCCGTCGGCCTGGACGAGGTCGTAGTTTTTCCAGACGAGCAGGCCGTGGCCGGCGTGCCCCGCCGAGAAGCCCGTCGCCGAGCGGTACTCGAGGTAGTACGACGTGTCGTTGTCGACGGGAACGGCGACGACGTCGCCCGTGCCCTCGACCGGCTTGAGCACGACGTGCTCCGAGCGCGTCACCACGCGCGGCGTGACCCAGCCGATGGCGGCCTTGCTATAGGGCTCGAAGTGCGACGGGTAGCGGAAGAGGTCGCCGCGCGCGAGCTGGTTGTTGGTGCCCCAGGCCCCGAGGGCCATCATCCCCCACATGCCGATGCCGTAATGGCCGTGGTAGTGGTCGGCGTACAGATCGGGAAAACCGAAGTAGCCGTGTCCGGCCTCGTGCAGGTAGAAGCCGATCGGGATGCGGTCGCCGATGCTGCCCAGGCCTTCCGATTGGAAGACGACGGTGTGGTTGGCCTGCTTGAACGTGGTGAAGGTGCACGACGGCCCGACGCGATCGCTGCTGATGCGACCGGAGTGCACGATGAAAAGGTTGTCGATCTTGCCGTCGTCGCCAGGCCTCCTTCACGATCGGATCGAGGTCGCAGCTTCCCGAGCCGTCCCAGTCTTTCTGCGAGATCTGCCAGGTGCGCACGTCGCCCGTCAGGTCGAAGCGCCCCGCCGAGCTCTCGCGGAAGAAGTCGCGCAGGCTCTGTTTGCCCTCGCCGAAGAACGTGTCGCGCACCTCAGCCACGGTGTGGCGCGCGGCCTGGTTTTTCCATTCGAGCAGCAGCACCACCGCGCGTTGATGGCCCTTCCAGTGGCCGGGATCGGCGAGAGCGGTGGAGGACGCGAGCAAGGCGAGCACGAGCGTGAGTTTTTTCATGTCTAAGACGACTAGGCGGCGCGCCGGGAGTTGTCAATCGGCGGAGCCGGCGCCGAGCTTTTCGAGGACGTAGGCGAGCAAGGCTTTTCGGTCGACGGGCTTCGCGAAAACGGCCGTCGTGCCGGTCGAGTACGCGTCGGGCGGAAGCAGGTCGCCGAAACCGGTCAAGAGAATCACGACCGGATCGCGCGTGGGCGACGAGGCGCCGAGCGCCTGGATCTGGTTGATGAGCGCGAGCCCATTCTCGTTGCCCGTGCCGTCAGCCGTCGGCATGAGGAAGTCGCTCACGATCGCGTCGATTTTCACGCTCTTGGCGTGAGCCAAAGCCTCGGCGGCCGTGGCGGCAAGCAGCACCTTGCAGCCCGCTCGGGTGAATTCAAAAGCGATAATTTCACGCAGGTCCTCGTCATCGTCGACGACGAGAATCGCGAGATCTCCAGCCCGTTTCATCACCCTCTATTTTAGGCTTGGCGCGTTAAGAATCTATGATGTTGAGTTTCAAGCAGTTACAGAGAGGTGTCGAGATAGGCAATGATGTCGCTGGACTCGTAGAGCCACTGGGTCGAGCCGTCGTCTTTTTGGATTCTCAGGCAGGGAACCTGCTTCTGGCCACCCTGCTCGACGAGCTCGCGGGCATGGACCGGATTTCCGAGGGCGTCTCGCAGCTCGATTTTAAGCGCCTGGCGTTCGATGTGGCGCCGCACTTTGACGCAAAACGGGCAAGCCTCGTACTGATAAAGCGCGAGCTTCGAGGCGCGGGCATCGAGGGCGCGCTGCTGCTCGAGGGGACGGGATACCGGCTTGGGTCGGAAAAGCCGGTCGAGAAAAAGAATGACGGCGCCAAGGATTTTGCGAATCAGTTGCATAGGTCGCTGAGGATCTTGATGAGCTCTTCGATTTCAACGGGTTTTTTGAGGTAGTTCTGGGCCTTGAGCGACTCGGACTTGCGTTCGACGTCGTGGTCGGCCGACATGACCACGACCGGGACGTGCGCCAGCGCGGGATCGCCAAGCTGTTCGGCGCGGAACTGAAAGCCGTCTTTGATGGGCATCATCAGATCCAGCAGCACGATCGACGGCAGCGGCGATACGCGAAGCGCGTCCAAGCCCGCTTGGCCGTTGGCGGCGACGGTGACGTCGTAGCCTTCGATCTCGAGCACGGTGGTCAGCGCTTCGCGAATGTCGCGATCGTCCTCCACGAGAAGTACCCGGTGCCGTTCATTAATAGCCATCTTAGTGCGAAGGTTTAGCACCGCTGCGGTGTTTTTCATAGACCTGGTCCCGCCAACGAACCAAGTCAGAGAACTCAAGCGCCAGCTCGTCGTTCGTCATGCAGCGCTGCGTTGCCGGTCCCAGCGGAAAGTAGGGCTTTCCCAGGGGTTTTACGAACTGGAGAACGAGCGTGCCGACGATGTCCGCGTAGCTGAAAGCATCAAGCAAATATGATTTTGATGCAAGGTGTCGACGAAGCTCGGCAAGCACCCCGCGCAAACGTTCGACACCGCGATTGCCGGCACCGCGCTCGACGTTGAACTCCTTCATCAGATAGCGCAGCCCCAGGCCGACGAGCGGGGTGCTGACGCCCGCCAGTGGGCCAGGGATGAACGGTGGCAGGTTTTCGACTCGAGCGTCGCGGCTCTCGAACAGACGAGGGAGAGTCGCCTCGCGGCCTGCGTCGAGCCCCTCCTCGCTCAGAGCGTTGATCGCGGCGATCTCGCCGTCTCGCCCCGGCGGGAAGAGCTTCGCGCTCGAGCTGCCCTGCGCGTCGGCGAAGCGGGCGATGTCGAGCGAGTCATAATAGCGCGAGGTGCCGTCGCGCCCCTTGTTCACGATGAGCAGGGGCACGGTGACGTCGCCGGTAAGCCGGCGGGCCTTCAGGCGAAGGGCCGGCATGCCGAGCATCACGAGGTGCTCGTGGTACCGGTACGAAACGCCGTGGTGGTCGAGCGCCCATTTCGCCTTCTCGGTGTACGGCGAAAGCGCGAGCCCGACGAGCTCGGCGCTCACACCGATTCCTTCTCGATCCACTTCGCGTCACCGGCGAGCACGTGCCGGGCGAGCCGGCGCGTGGGCGTGTCGGTGTTGCGGCGGATCGCGCGAAAGCTGGCGCCGATGCGTTCTTTCGCCTCGCGGGCGAAGAGATCGGCCAGCTCCTTGCCTTCGCCGAGCGCTCTGGCCCTCCCCACCGCGGCCGACAGCGCGAACAGATCGGTGGCGATGTCGACGATGCGCATGAGCTGAAGCTGGCGCTTCTCGAGCTTCGGGCCGTTGAGCAGCATGAGGTGGAAG
>JACQAX010000014.1 GCA_016194795.1 Deltaproteobacteria bacterium
CCCAGCGGCTCAAGGAGCTTCCGTTTCAGGCACCCCATTTCGTCGAGCTCACGCGCCGGGTGCGGCCCGAGGCGGGGACGATCGCGACCACGCTTGATCTCGAGCTTCAGCACGAGCTCGAGGCCAAGGTTCGCGAGTACGTGAACGACCGGCGGGGTTTGGGCGTGAGCAACGCGGCGGCGCTGCTGGTCGATTCGCGCTCGGCGGAGGTGGTGGCGCTCGTCGGCTCGCGCGACTACTTCGATGCCGAGATCGAGGGTCAGGTCAACGGCGTGCTGGCGCGGCGGTCGCCGGGGTCGACGCTCAAGCCGTTCATCTATGCGCTGGCAGCTCAGCAGGGGCTGATCCATTCGCGCACGTTATTGAAAGACGTGCCGACGAGCTTTGGTGCGTATGACCCTGAGAACATCGACCAGCGGTATCTCGGGCCGCTTGCGGCTGAAGATGCTTTGATCCAGAGCCGCAACCTTCCGGCGGTCGAGCTTGCGGATCGTTTGCGTGAGCCTACGTTCTATGAATTTTTGAAGCGCGCGCACGTCGAGGTGCCGCGTGACCCGCGGCACTATGGCTTGGGCATCGCGCTCGGTGGGGCCGAGCTTTCGATGTGGGAGCTGGTGCAGCTCTACACGATGCTGGCGCGGCTCGGGTCGTGGGTGCCGCTTCGGGTGGTGAAAGATGCGGCGGCTTTGAGCGGCGAACGGCTGCTCACGCGCGAGAGCGCGCGGCTGGTGCTCGAGATGCTGGCGCGCAACCCTCGGCCGGACCATTCCGTGTCGGACGGCTGGGCTCGCTCGTCGTATCCGGTGGCTTGGAAGACGGGCACCTCTTCCGGGTATCGCGACGCCTGGAGCATCGGCGTGGTTGGGCCTTATGTGCTGGCTGTTTGGCTGGGGAATTTTGACAACGAGGCGAACCAGGCTTTTCTGGGGCGTGAGCTTGCCGGGCCGTTGTTTTTCTCGATCGCCGACGGGTTGGCGGGCCGCGAGAACCTGGAAGTGCCGCCTTGGCGGCTGGCGGTGGGGCTGGGGCTGAAGTCGGTTGAGGTTTGCAGCCTTTCGGGGTTTTTGCGCGGGCCGCATTGCGGGCATTCTCGCGAGGCGCTTTTCATTCCCGGGGTTTCGCCGATTCGGACCTGCGAGATCCATCGGGCGCTTCGGGTGGATTCGCGGTCGGGGCTTCGGTTGTGTGACGGCGTTGCGGGTGGGGTGGAGAAGGTGTTTGAGTTTTGGCCCACCGACCTGCTTGCGCTGTTTCGGGCGGCGGGGATCGGGTATCGGGCTCCGCCGGCTTTTGCTCCGGGGTGCTCGGGGATCGCGGGTGGGTCTGAGGCGGCGTTGGCTGGGCATCCGCCGCGTATTGTTTCACCGCGGGAGCAGGTTACTTATCTTCAGAGTGTTTCTACTTCGGCCGAGCTCAATACTTTGTGGCGGATGGCGATGCTCGGGAGCTGTTTTGGTTTGTTAATTCTCGGTTTTGGGGGCGGACTTTGCCTGGAGGGTCGCTGCCGCTTCGCGCTCGCGCTGGGGATTATCTGGTTAGTGTGGTTGATGACCTTGGGCGGGAGGATAGTCGGAAGGTTTTTGTTCGGGCGGCGCAGTAAGCCATGGGCCGGGCGTGCGCCCGAGTGTCGTCATAGGAGCGAGCCCTTTTGAGGCTGGGGTTTTTAAACACATACCCTTGTGCTAACGCTTTGGGAAAACGTGCAGCTGGGGGGCGAGTCTATGGATCCGTGGATCGGGAAAGCTCTAGTACTTGTTGGAATTGTCGTAACGGTGGCGATCCGGGTTCCCTTCGACAGCAAGAGCAACAAAGTCCGCGTCGTTGATAATCGCAAGGGCACGCGCGAGATCATTCTCCTTGCCCTCATGTCGCTGGGAGTTTTCATTCTTCCGGTCGTGTCCGTGGCGACGTCATGGCTATCGTTTGCCGATTACCCCCTTCATCCCGTGGCTCTCGTCGCGGGCGCTCTGTGTCTTGTCGCGAACTTTTGGCTTTTCTATCGATCACACGCTGACCTGGGAACGAATTGGTCGATGACCTTGGAGGTCAGGGAAAATCATCAGCTTGTCAGCAACGGCGTTTATCAGAAGATTCGTCATCCCATGTACGCGGCGATTTATTTATATGCATTGGCGCAAGCGTTTCTGCTCCCCAACTGGATCGCGGGGCCCGCGAGCGCAATTGCCTTTACCTTCATGTTCGGCCTTCGCATGGGTCCGGAAGAGCGGATGATGATCGACAGGTTTGGAGAAGCGTATCGCTCCTATGTCTCACGCACCAAGCGATTGATCCCGGGGGTTTGGTGATGAGAGTAACCACTCAAACTGCCTGCGAGATGGCGAGAAGCTTGGAGGGTGTTAGCGAAAAGGATCATTTCGGGAGCGACGCTTTTATTGCTCACGGCCGGATGTTCGCGACGGTTTGGCATGACAGGAATGAAGTGAACCTCATGTTGAGCCTCGAGCAGCAGCGACAGGTGCTTTCAATCGACGGCGAAGGCTTTGCTGTAATCGATAATGCGTGGGGGCGGGCGGGCGCGACAAGAGCTCAACTCGATTTCGTCGATCGAAAAGACTTTGCCCGGGCGCTGAAGCTCGCGTGGGAGCACGCTGCAAATAGAGCCGCCAAGAAAACCGCAAAAAAATTGCCCGCCAAAACCTCCAAGAAACGCCGTGCTACTACTTGAACAGCGGAATCAAGAAATTGCGCTCATAGCTCGAGAAACACTTCGTCTCGTTGAAGCGATCAGTCGCCGCCTTGCAACCAGGATCCTCGGAGACATTCTTTCGATAGGCTTCATACGACTCGAGACTTGAAAAGCTAAAAAGAGCGACGGCGATGTTGGTCGGCCCGTCTTTCCCTAGTCCTGGGAAACTGAAAGTAGCTTGAGGTAAGTGATCCGACGACTCGCCAGGAATGAAATATCCGTGGTGAGTTCCCCCGTACTTCTCGATCAAACGAATCCAAGCGCTAGCGTATTCTCTAAACTCAAGTAAACATCAGGGCCTACCGCGAAGCACTTCGTTGACCTCTGCAAATGGTGCCGCCTCGGAAGAGTTCTCAAATGAATTCATTTTAGTGCTCCTTCGGCCAGTACCCGATATTTTTCGAATGCATGCCGTGAAACTTACGTCAGTGAAATTGGTTTGTCTGAAAAAGTGCCGGATAGGTTCTGAACGACTTCGCTCCGCGCGAGCGTCATCGGATACGGTCACCCCCTCTTTTCAAGCGCCGAACACGCGCGCCTGAACGTAAACAGCGTGAGACCGAACGCTAAAGATAATGAGTGAGTTTTAGACTTGAAAAGATGGGGTGACCGACGGGGATTGAACCCGCGACACCTGGATCCACAAACCAGTGCTCTACCAACTGAGCTACGGCCACCATCCCAAAGTGTGACTTGGAGAGGCCAATTTATAATCGTTATTTCGCGCGGATGCAACCCCAGTTTCTGCGCGTTGCGAGTCGCGGCGGGGCCCACTAGACCCTTGCCTTACCCGACAATAGACGTGTACTTTCAATGGCATGTGGAAAGCCGCAATGCTCGCCCTCGTCCTCATTATACAGCCGGCCCGGGCTGGGGTGTTTGACCTGCCTTCGTTCATCGAGCCCGGAAACTTCTCGGTGGGCCTGGAGCCCGAGGTGGCGATCAGCAACGGCACGGGTGCGGCGCTCAACTTCAAGCCGCGCATCGGCGCCACCGACTTTCTCAACTGGGAAGGCCTGATCGGCACGGGCGCGGGCGCCCGCCAGTTTCGCGTCGGCCTCACGGCCGACTTCGACTGGTTTCCGGACGTCGACAACCAGCCCGGCATCGCCACTCCGCTCTTCTGCGAATATTACCGCGTCAACGCCGACGGGCTGCTCACGTTCGGCATGAAGCCGATGGTCTACAAAACCTTCAAGGGCCTCGAGGCGAACTACACGCCGTTTTTCTCGCTGCCGTTCGGGTGGGGCTACAAGAACAACACGCTCTCGAGCTTCATGCAGATCGCCATTGGCAGCGTGTTCAAGATTCCGAACGCGGGCGACCACTGGCGCTTCACCGGCGAGGTGGGCTTCAACGTTTCCAACGCGTACTCGTATCTCTCGGGCGGAGTGACGTATTACCACTAACCACGCCAAGCGCTCGCGCGCCGCCACGCTCGCGCTCGTTGCCACGCTTTTTCTCACCGTCGCCAAGGTCGCCGTCGCGATCTTCACGGGCAGCATCGGCGTGCTCTCCGAGGCGATCCATAGCGGATTGGATCTGGTGTCGTCGGTCGTGACCTTCTTCGTCGTGCGCGCGACCGCGCTGCCGGCCGACTACGACCACCCGTTCGGCCACGGCAAGATCGAAAGCCTGTCGGCGATGTTCGAGGCCGTACTGCTGCTCGTGGCGGGCGGGTTCATCGTCTATGAGGGCGCGTCCAAATGGGCGTCGGGCGAGCACCACGTGCACAACGTCGCCTGGGGCGTGGCCGTCACCGGCGTCTCGGTCGTGGTGAACCTGTTCGTTTATTTTCAGAACCGCGGCGTCGCGCGCTCCGAAGAGAGCATCGCCATCGAGACCAACGCGTTCCACTTTCTGACCGATGTGTTCACGAGCCTGGCCGTGTTCCTCAGCCTGGGGGCGCTGTCGGTCACGAACTGGGTTTTTCTCGACCCGCTCGTCGCGCTCGTCATCGCGGCCTACGTCTTCTGGGTCGGCATCGAGCAGATCAAGAAGTGCGTGAAAGAGCTCTCCGACTCGGTGCTGCCGGACGAGGAGCTGCAGACCGTCAGGCGCGCCCTCGAGAAGCACCAGAAAGAATATCTCAACTACCATGATCTGCGCACCCGCAAGGCGGGCGCCGTGCGGTACGTCGAGTTCCACCTCGAGGTCTGCTCCGAGCAGCGCGTGGCCGAGGCGCACGCCGTCTGCGACCGCATCGAAGACGACATCCACAACCGCTTCCGCGAGGTCGACGTGAACATCCACGTCGAGCCGTGCGGCAACCACGGGCCGCAGTGCTCGGCGACCTGTCGCTTCTACAACGAGCCACGCGGGAGCCACGCATGATCAGTAACGCGACCGACCGGTGCCGGCCGATCGAGGCCATTCCCGACAGCGAGCTTCGCGCGATCAAGGCGGTGTTCTTCGACATCGACGACACGTTCTCGGGCGGCGAAGGCCAGTCGCGGATTTTGCCGCAGGCTTATGAAGCGCTGTGGCGACTCAAGCGCGCCGGCTACGTCGTCGTGCCGGTGACGGGGCGCCCCGCCGGCTGGTGCGACTTCATCACGCGGATGTGGCCCGTGACGGGTGTGGTCGGCGAGAACGGTGCGTTCTTTTCCTACCTCGACACGAGCAAAAAACCGCAGAAACTCAGCATTCACGTCAACGCCTGGTTCGGAAAGTACGACAAATTGGCCTGTGTCCGACGCATCTTGTCGACATTTTTTCGGATAGATTTTCCTAATATTGTGTACATTGGAGATAGTCCCAACGACGAACCGTTCTTCGAACGGTTGCCTATTACGGTGGGAGTAGCCAACGTTTACGGGTTCCTGGGTCGGATGAAACACCACCCGGCATACGTGACGAGAGGCGACGGCGGTCAGGGCTTCGCGGAGTTCGCGGAACGACTGCTGGGGGTGAGGAAGTAAAAGAAAACGTCCAAATACCAAGGAGAGGTATTTTAGATGAGCGATGAGAAGCTGTCGCAAAACGTAATCGGCATCACCGGCATGCGGTCAAAGAAATTGATCGATACGGGTCTTGAGCTGTTCTCGGAAGGCGACGTCGAAGAAGCGATCAAGTGCTTCAAAAAATCCCTCGATCTCGAGGAGACGCCCGAGGGCTACACCTACTGGGCCTGGATGCTGAGCTTCACCGGCGAGCTCGACCAGGCCATCGAGCTCTGCAAAACCGCCATCCAGCTCGACGAAGATTTCGGCAACCCCTACAACGACATCGGCACCTACTACATGAAGAAGGGCGAGCTCGAGCGTGCCGTGCCATGGCTCGAGAAGGCCAAGAACTGCAAGCGCTATGAGCCGAAGCAGTTTCCGTTCCTCAACCTCGGCCGCATCTATCTCAGCCAGGGGATGTTTCTCAAAGCGCTCCGTGAGTTCGAAGGCGCGCTCGAGCACGATCCGGAGAATTCCGAGCTCCGCTCGGTGATCGCGCGCATCCGCCAGAACCACGCCTAGCGCCGGGTTTCGGCCAAAGATCTCAGTCGCTATCGGGCCGGCCACGCTATAACGCTCGGTGCCATGAAACAGGTTTTCAACGTTTTCGTGGCGCTCGTGCTTCTTTTCACCGGCTCGCTTGCGCAGGCCGCCCCTGACGGAGACTGCCTGAAGAGGGTCGAGTTCAAGCTTGGGCTCAGCTCCGGCTTCAAGGCCGGCCTTCTCGTCACCTACACGCGCTACAACAGGCTTCGCGCCTGGAACGAAACCATGTCGGTGCAGCTCTTCAAGCAAAACGGCGAGACGGCCTACGTGCCTGTTTACCTCGAAATCTTCGAGCTGGGTCCGACCATCGCGCTCGAGAGCTGGCTGGGCCAGAGCAAGGAGGTCGCGCTCGAGCTTCCCGAGCCGTCGCCCGGAAAATGCGTGCGGCCGCTCGACGTCTTCGAGACCTATTTCGGAACCGGAGCGGGCGTCAGCGTCGCGTTTCTGCTCGGTGGCGAGCTCGAGGTCGCCAAGCTCTGGAACAGGGCGGGAGTCTCGATCTTTCTCGGCTCCGGAATCAGCTTCGGCTCGATGGGTGGAAGCGCCAATCTTCTTCCGCTCAAATTCCTGAAGCTCAGGCCGACGAACGGGTTTACGGGCATGCTCCGCGAGCACCCCGGCTTTTTCGACGCGCGCGCGATCTACGACAAGCTCAACGGCGTGCGAGACCTGAAATGGTAGCGGGCGTCAGCGCTTCTGCAGGGTGAAGACGAAAACTTCCTGCGTCTTCTTGTCGCCCGCGCGATCCGAGTGCGTGTCGGGCACTTCCTTGATGAACATGTCGCTGCGAAAGCCCAGCGCGACGAGCGCGTCGATGCAGCTCTGCAAGTAAACGCGGCCCGGGTCGCCCAGGATGATGTGGCTGCCGCGCGTGCAGTGGGCGGCCAGCGCCTTGGCCACGTCTTTCGGGTGGCTGGCCTCGTAGAGGATGTCGGAGCCGACGACGAAGTCGAAGGTGCCGAGCGACTCGTCCTTGCGCCAGTCGTAGTTCTTGTAGACGAGGTTGGCGTCGGTGAGCGCGTTGTGGCCGACGTTGCGCGCGAGGAAGTCGGGCACCTCGGGGTGGAAGTCGGTGGCGGTGACCTTGGCGCCGAGCTTGGCGGCAACCAGGCTCGGCAGGGCCAGCCCGCAGCCGAGCTCGAGCACGGTTTTGCCTTTGAGCCACTCGCCCATGCGCGCCACGTGCTCGCTCACCGCGCGGGCGGCCGGCCAGACGACGCCGAAGTAGGGACAGAGATCCTCGACGAAAACGGCCTCGGCCGCTTTGTCGTCGACGCCGTCGCAGAGCTTATTGATGGCCTGGTCGAGGTCGGCGATGGTTTCGATCGTCACGGCCACGGGGCCGAGCTGTTCGGTGTGCTTTTTCAGGTCGTACTTCATGTGAGTAATGCTTCCATGTCTTTGGGCAGTGGGCTTTCGACCTCGAGCCAGCAGTCGCGGCGCTCGTACCAGAACTTCAGATAGCGGCTGTGCAGGGCCTGGCGCGAGCCGCCCGTTTCGGCGCTGACCTCGTCTTCATCGGGCGTCTCGGCCCAGATGCCTTTTTCGATGAGCTTCTTTTTCACCCACTGCGCCCGGTGGATGTGGTCGAGAAACGCCTGGTCGCCCGCGCCGTATAATTTATCGCCCACGACCGGGTGGCCCTTGTAGGCCAGGTGCACGCGGATCTGGTGCTGGCGGCCCGTCTCGAGCTTGCAGTCGATGAGCGAAACGCCGCGAGGCGCGCGCGCGAGCGTCTTGAAGTGGGTGAGCGCGTCCATCTCGCTCGTGCCCTTCGGGAAGGCCTGCATCTTGAGGCGGATTTCCGAGTTGATGGCCGAGCCGATGTCGGCGTCGACGGTGAACGCGTCCTCCAGCGGGTGGCCCTCGCACACGGCCCAGTAGCGCTTCTCGGTGCGCCGCTCGCGGAACTGCTTGACGAGCTGGCCGGCCGTTTCGGGGTCTTTTGCCAGGAGCAGCACGCCGCTCGTCTCGCGATCGAGGCGGTGGATGAGGTGGTAGTTGCGGCCGCGCGTCTGCCGCAGGCGCATGAGCAAGGTGTTGAAGAGAAACTTTCCGGCGGGATGCACGGGCAGGTTGCCCGGCTTGTCGATGACGAGCACGTGGTCGTCTTCGTAAAGCGTGCCGAAGTTCAGGTCGACCGGCGGCTCCTCGGTCTGCTCGGTGAGCACCTTGATCTCGTCACCGGGCCGGAGCGTCGTCGACGCCTTGAGGCGCTTGGAGGGCATCTGGATGCGGCCCTCGTCGATCAGGTTCTGGAGCTTGTTTCGCGAGAAGTGCTTGTAGACGGCGCGCAGGTAGTTGTCGGCGCGCCAGCCGTCATGGCTGTCGTCGATCGTGTGGGTGACGACGAAGGTTCCGTCGATGAGCTCGCGTCTGCGAAGCTGGCCTGGCATAGATCCCGACTATATAACACAACTAACGCGGGGATCGTAGGGCCCCTTGAAACAGCAGCGGCCGGGACGACCCTCATGCCGATGAGGTGCCCGGCCGCTGCCACGTTCTGCGTCCACTTTTACTAACTACCCCCTAGGTAGCCAGAGCTTACTGAACTTCCTGAAGATCAGTAATCTGCTTCAGCTTTGCTTTGAGCTCGACCGCCTCGGCGTCTTTAGCCGTTTCGAGGCGTTTCTTGAGCAGCGACACGACCGGAGGCGCGAGCAGCTGCTTGAGGATGTCGGCCTTGTCTTCTTTGATCTTCGAGACGAACTGGTCGAAGATCGCATCGCCCGGGGCATTGAGCGCCGAGGCGTCGAGTTGGCCGATGACGATCAGGCCGAGCTCGCTGAAGCCCTTGGCCAGACGGCCAAGCTGGGTCGTGTACTGGTCCTTGGTTTTCAGGCGAACGAGCGTGTCGTCGGTGTCGGCCTTGTCCTCGAGGTACTTTTTGAACTTGGCCGAAGCGTCGGCCGCCTGCGAGGCGATGCGGGCGAACAGGTCGAGCTCCTTGCCGAACGAGTTCTGCGTGAGGCGCGCGCGAACCGACTTGAAAGCCTTCGAGGCCTCGAAGTCGCTTGCTTCGACCAGACGCAGGACGTGGAACGGGTGGTCGCCCTGGCGCTGCACGAGGTAGTCGACGTCGTCGGGCGAGTCGGTGTTGGCGAGCACGTTGCGGATCTGGGCGATCAGCTCGTTCATGTTGAACTCGGCGGTCAGCGCCTTGGAGCCGTACGCGAGCGTCGACATGGCCTGCAGGATGCCCTGGGCGCTGCCCGTGGCGATCTCGCCGGCGCGGTCGGCGGTGAGCTCGGCGTTGCGCTGGAAGTCGTTGGCCTGCTTGTCGTCGTCGAACGAGGCGATCGTCTGCTTGTTGGCGGCCAGGTCCTGGGCGTACGCCATCACGTGCTTGCGCATCGAGACGGGCAGCTCGCCGAAGAGCTTGTCGTACATCGCCGCGTGCGTGTCGCTGGCGCTGGCGGCGTTCTTCGACTCGAAGTCGGCGGCCAGGATGAGGCTGTTGAGCATGTTGCGGTCTTTCACGTGGCCCATCTCGTGGCCGATGACGGCCTTGAGGCCTTCATCGGTCAGCGCGTCGACGAGCGCCGAGTAGATGACGATGTCGTAGTTGTTGACGTCGTAGCTGTACGTGTAGGCGTTGAACTCCGACGAGCCCATCACGAAGAGGTGGAAGTTCTGGCTCAGCTCGAGGGCCTGGGCGGCCTCGGCCGCGAGCTTGTAGATGCGTGGGAGCTGCTTCGGGCCGACCTGAACGGCGCCGAGCGAAAGCACGTTGCGCATCTTGATCTGCATCGCATCGAGCTTCTTGCGATAAGCGCCGAGCTTCGAGATCGTCTCGGGCTTCGAGAAGTCGACCTTCTCGAGGTACTTCTTGAGCGCCGGCGTGCGGAAGTCTTCGGGGCCGAAGAGGCCCGCGATGTCCGTGTTCTCGGCTCTGAATTTGTTGAAGGCGTTGTCGATCTCGGCGGCGCTGGCGGCGGCCGGGTCGCTGGTGGCATCGATGGCGAAGTCGATGGCCTTGAATTCGGACATGGTCGAGGCGGACGCCTTGGCGGCATCGGCGGCGAACGCGAACTGCGTGACACTGGCGGCGAGCAACAAGCCCAACGCCGTTTTCTGGATAACCCTCATAACGAAACCTCCCTAAAATCCCGTTTAATTCCCTGACGCGGCGTAACATCGTGGAACGCCACGCGTCAAG
>JACQAX010000015.1 GCA_016194795.1 Deltaproteobacteria bacterium
CGTCCGGATACTTATGAACTGCCCTTGAAGAACCATGACGCTGTCATGCGAGCCGTTGACAGTGAAATCGATGGTGACCATCGGGGGCAGCCGGACGGATGTCGGCGTGGGAGTGGGCGTCGGGGTCGGAGTGGGCGTCGGCGAGGGGATCGGCAGCGGCGTGGTGCCGGGTTTCGCGAGACCGACGTTGTCGAGGTAGAACGAGTAGCCGCCCGCGCCCGAGTTGTTGAAAAAGACGAGCTGGAAAAACGTCGCGGTGCTCGCGGCCTTGAACGCGCTCATCGGAATCGTCACGCGCGACCAGCCGTTGCCGAGCGACGTGCCTGGGTAGGCCGACAGATTGACGGGTGAGCCGGTGTTTCCGAGCATCACTTGAAGAGCCGAAGCCTGCGACGGGTTCGTGCCCGAGTGGAAATCGAAATTGAGCGAGACGTAGCTCGACGGCTTGAGCGTGACCGCATTGCCGCCGGAGACGTGGTCGAGCGTCACGCCCGACCAGGCGCCGTTTTCCTGCGCGAGGATCGACGAGGTGCCCGTCGATTTCTGCGCGGTCGTGATCGACGCGGCGGACGAGTTCCATTTCCACGCGTTGAGCAGCCAGCCGCTTCCCATCGCGTCGGCGAAAATCGTTTCGACGCCGGTGCTCGTCGTCGCGGCAATGGCGGCATCCGAGCTCGACGAGCCGCTGAGCGGAGAGAGCTGCCCGCCGAAAGCGGTTTCGCCCGCCGCGGACTGGGTCTGCTGCGCGCTCTTTTCGGTTCCGACGTTCTGGCAGCCCATGAGCGACATGGAAGCGAATGCGAGCAACGACGCCACGGCAACGTGGCTGAAACTACTGGTCATGCGTGTCCCTCTCTTGAATCTCTCTGAGGGAGATAGAGCAAGTTGAGGGCCAGCGCGGCAGGGGGGCTCAAGTGGCGAGGAAGACGGGTGAAATCGACGAAACTAGTTAACTCTGGAGTTAATGCTATTTGGTCTATTCATTATACGGGTGTCCAAGAGCTGGCACCTTGGGGTCACGCCGTTTGGAAGCGCGCGGCGGCGAGGTGGCCGGTGCGCTGCATGTACGTGCGCAGCGGGGCGTGCTCGGGCCGCTCGAGCTCGGGGTCGGTCTTGAGGATGTCGAACGCGGCCTTGCGCGACTCGTGGAGGATGAACTGGTCGCGCACCAGGCTCGCGTACTGGAACTGCAGCTCGCCGCTCTGTCGCGTGCCGAGGAACTCGCCGGGCCCGCGGATCTCGAGATCGAGCTCGGCGAGCTGGAACCCGTCGCGCGTCCGTTCCATGGCCTTGAGGCGGTCGTAAGACTGCTGGCCGGAGCTTTCGCCCGCGATGAGATAG
Source organism: Deltaproteobacteria bacterium (assembly GCA_016194795.1). Classification (GTDB taxonomy): domain Bacteria; phylum Bdellovibrionota; class UBA1018; order UBA1018; family UBA923; genus JACQAX01. The sequence goes on from JACQAX010000015.1 coordinate 1,342, forward strand.
CAGTACGAGGTCTCGGTGCCGCGGCCGATGCGCCCGCGCAGCTGGTGGAGCTGCGAAAGGCCGAACCGGTCGGCGTGCTCGACGACGAGGACGGTCGCGTTGGGAACGTCGACGCCGACTTCGATCACGGTCGTCGACACGAGCGCCTGCACCTCGCCGCGCTTGAACGACGCCATGACGTCGGCTTTTTCCTGCGACTTCATCCGGCCGTGCAAGAGGCCCACGCGAAAGCCCGCGAGCGGGCCGTTGGCCAGCTCTTCGGCGCCGGTGACGGCGTTGGCCAGGTCGATTTTCTCGGACTCTTCCACAAGTGGATAAATCACGTACGCCTGCCGGCCTTTTTTGAGCTCGCGCCGGATCATGTCGAGCATCGCCGCGCGCTCGTGCTCTTTGGTGATCGACGTGTAGACTTCCGGGCGGCCCTTCGGCATCTGGCGGATGATCGAGATGTCGAGGTCGCCGTAAGCGGTGAGCGCCAGCGTCCGCGGGATCGGCGTCGCGGTAAGCGAGAGCACGTGGGGGTGGCGCCCTTTCGCCCGCAGCTTCATGCGCTGGTCGACGCCGAAGCGGTGCTGCTCGTCGACGACGATCAGGCCCAGCTCGGCGAACTTCACCGGATCCTCGATCAGCGCGTGCGTGCCGATCAGGATCTGCGTCTCGCCGCTCGCAAGCCGACCCAGGATCTCGTCCCGGCGCGCCTTCGTCGTCGAGCCCGTGAGCAGATCCACCGTGAGCAGCCGTCCGGTCGGGAGGAGGAGCCCGTCGATCGTCTTGCGTGCGCTCACGAGGTGCTGCTCGGCCAGGATTTCGGTCGGCGCCATGATCGCGACCTGCCCGCCGCTCGCGACGACCGGTAGCGAGGTCGCCAGCGCGACGAGAGTTTTTCCGCAGCCGACGTCGCCCTGGAGCAGGCGGTTCATCGGCTTGTCGACCGCGAGGTCGTCGAAGATGCGGTCGATGGCGTTGTTCTGGTCGTCGGTCAGCTCGAACGGGAGTTTCTTCCGGAGCTGCTCGACGAGCGCGATCGCGGGCTCCTTGGGATACGCCTTCGTGTGCTCGCGGCGCATGTTGAGCCGCCTGCGCCCCACGACCCACTCGAACTTGAAGAGCTCGTCGAAGATCAATCGCTTCTGCTCGGGCGTGTTGAACGCGCGCAGCGCCGCGACCGACGCGCCCTTGGCCGGCTCGTGGAGCGCGCGCAGCGCCTGGGTGATCGGTACCAGGCCGTGCGCCGCGCGCACCGGCGCGGGCAGCTCGTCGACGACCGTCGAGGCGCAAGCCTCGACTGCCTGCATGACGATTCGCCGAATGACCTTTTGCGTGAGCCCCTCGGTCTCGGAATACAGCGGCAGGATCTTCTCGGAGGTGACCGCCTCGCCCTCCTCCACGTCCCACTCGATGTCGGGATGGGTCATGCCGGGCCGGCCACCGAATTCCTTCACCGTGCCGTAGGCCACGAGCGTGGCGCGCTCACGGAGCTTTCCTTCCATGTGCGCGCGGTTGTAGGCGAACCACTTGATCGAAAGCGTGCCGGTGCCGTCGGTGATCCGCGCCTCGAGCATGGGGCGCTTGAGGCGGCGGATGGGCACGTAGTTGTGGCTCACGACCTTGCCGCGCACGAGCGCGGTCTCGTCGTGCTTGAGCGACGAGATCGGCCGGAGCGTCGAGCGGTCCTGGTAGTCGCGGGGGAAGTAGAAGACGGCGTCGCGATCCTCGTCACCGAGTCCGCCGGCCTTCTGCGGATTGCGGATCACCGGGATCAGCGCGTCGTCCTCGATGTCGAGCAGCGCCCGGCTGGTCTTGCTCGGCACGCCCGCGGGCAGCGGCTTGGCGAGGAAGTGGATGATCTGCGTCTTGACGTCGGGGCGGCCCAGCGTCGCCGGCGGATGCTTGACGGTTTGCTGGATCAGGCCCAGCGACTTGGCGACGGCATGGCCGAGGCGCTGTGCGCGGTAGCTCAGGCCGACGATGCCAGCGCGCAGCAGCTTGATGGTCGCCGGGTCGGTGGCGGTGAGAAAAGCCATCGCCAGGCGGGTTCCCGGAGGCGTCTTCTTCTTGCCCTGGCTGC
>JACQAX010000016.1 GCA_016194795.1 Deltaproteobacteria bacterium
CCACGAGGAGCCGAGCGGCGCGGGTTACCCGAGCGGCTTGCGGGGGCCGGTGATTTTCTATCCGGCCAAGATCGTGGGGCTCGCCGACTCTTTCTGCGCCCTCATCACGAAGCGCCCGTTCCGCGAGGCGTACACGATCGAGCAGGCGCTTGGCATCATTCAACACGAGGTCGGCAAGTACGACCGCGAGCTCGTCAAGCTGCTGGTCGGCGTTTTCGGCCAGAAGGCGAAGGCGGCGGCATGAGAGCGGCGAGGGAAAAATGAGCGGACGATATCGTGTGATCGCGACGGCGGGCGTCGCGCTGTTCGTCATGGCGGTGGCGGCGAACGCGGCCGATCAGGATGCTTTCAAGGTGGGTCGCGAACAATGCGCGCTCCACGTCGAGGACGTGAGGGCGGCGATCGAGCCCATGCAGCTTCCGGCCGACTTCGAGAAGGCCAAAGGCAAGAAGGCCTGCGAGGGTCTCAAAGACGCCGCGCGGAAGTTCGTCGCCTTCTGTGGCGACTCGGGTCCGGCGTTCACTCCGCTCAGCGCGGGCGGACCCGCCAAGAAGAGCTTCGACAAGGTGAACGCGGCCTGCGCCCGGTTGGACAAGGAGAAGACCGAGTTCTGCGGCTTCGTTCGGGCGTACGTGGCCTGCGGCTGCGGCCCGCACGATCCCACCTGCGGCTGCCTCGAGGAGCCGGCGAAGCTCGAAACGGTCGGCAGCTGGGGCTGCAAGGACAAGAAGGACAAAGACTACTGGCAGTACTATTCCAACGCGCTCAGGGACTCCTCGGCGTCGCTCTCGCGAATGGTCGAGGCCACCAAGCGCGACCTGGACGAGGCGAAATACGCGGTCGATGCCCCCAAGATCGCCGACACGCCCGACGTCAAGCACGCTTCAGGAGCGGTCGGCAACGGCGGCCATGCGCCCGCGTCCGACAAGTACAAGGCCAAGGCGCACTAAGCGCCTGAATCAGCGCTGGGCCAGGGCCCCGCGATCCTTGTCATCGACGTCGACGTACTTGTACTTCGTGTAGATGAGCTCGGCCGTGTGGTAGTTCTTCAGCCACTTCTGCACGAGCCGGTACTCGTCCTCGAAGATGCCGTACGCCCACGGCACCTCGTCCTGGAGGATCTCCTCCATGCGGCAGGCGAGCTTCGTGCGCTCGGCTCCCGGAGCCATCACGGCGAGCTTCTCGTAGAGCTGGTTGTACTCGGCGTGGTCGAAGCTCGCTTCGTTCGGGCCGGGCGCCTTGTTCGGGCCGTAGAGGAGCTGGAAGTTGTTCTCGACGTCGGGGTAGTCCATCACGAAGCCGCCCTTGCTCAGCTGCAAGTTGCCCTTGTGGCTCTTGTCGAGATAGGCGGGGAACGTGTTGGTGATCACCTCGAGCTGGATGCCGATGGCGGCGAGGTTCTTCTGGATGAGCTCGGCGAGCTGGCGCTCCGACATCTCCGAGCGGCGCGTGTCCCACTTCAGCATCGGCAGGCCCTTGCCTTCGGGGAAGCCGGCCTTCGCGAGCAGCTGCCGGGCGCGCGCGACATCGTAAGTCCAGCGGTAGGGTTTTCCGCAGCGTCCCGGTACGATGGGTGGGTTGACCTCGGTCTGAATCGAGCCGCGGTTGTTCTTGAAAAGCTCGAGCCAGGTCTTCGTGTCGATCGCCGACGCGATCGCCTGGCGCAGAAGCTTGTTCGTGCCCAGCGTCTTGTCGAGCATGTTGAGGCTCACGTACCAGTAGCCGAGCGCGGGCTCGATGCTGAGCGAGACGCCTTTGGCGGCCCACTCGGGCTTGACCTTGCCGTTCTCGATGATCGTGTTGAAGTTGTCTTTCGGGATCTTGACCTCGTCGAACTTGCCGGCGAGAAAGCCGAGCCAGCGCGGCTGCTCCTCTTTCAGGATGCTGAACTCGATGGCGTCGACCAGCGGCAGGCGCTTGCCGCCGTAGACCTTGGCGGCGTCGCGATACTTCGGCGCGACCTGATCGGGGGTCGGAAAAAGCTCCTCGCGGAAGTTCTCGTTGCGCACCATGAAGACCCTCGACGCGGGATCGTAGCTCTGGGCCTTGAACGGGCCGGTGCCGACGGGGTGGCGCTCGAAATCCTTGCCGTAATGCTCGACGGCCTCGTGCGGAACCGGCGCCGCGAACGACGTCGCGAGCGCCCAGGTGAGCTGCGGGTACGGCTTCTTGAGCTTGAGCACGAGGGTGTAGTCGTCGACGGCCTTGAGGCCTTCGATCTCCTCCTTCATCACCTCGGCGGACGGCTTGCCCTGGCCGAACTTCTTGGAGAAATCTTCCCAGCCGGCGATCTTGCCCTCGAAGATCCACGAGCCCTGCGGCTCGTTGGCGATGTCGGCCAGCCGCTTCCAGCCGTAGACGAAATCCTGCGCGCGCAGCTCGCGACCGGCGCCGTTCGTGGCGGTGAAGCAGGGGTCGTTCTGGAAACGGATCCCCTTCTTGATCTTGATCGTGGCGGTGAGCCGGTCTTTCGAATAGACTGGCGCGCTTTCGGCGAGCATCGGGAGAAGCTTCGGCGTCTCGCTGAAGTAGTCGTACTGGTACGGCGTCTCGTAGATCTGGAAGTCGACCTCGCCGCCCATGATGTCGTACATCGCGGCCGGGTCGGTCGTCTTGACGTTGTCTTCGAGAACGGCGTGAAGGACCTTCCCTTTGAACGCGGGCGCTCGAGTGCAGCTCACGGCCGTCAACGTCAGTACCGCGACGGCAGCCGCCGCCAGAAACAGAAACCTCATGCGTCACCCCCAAAAGTGCCAGCTCAGTGAGCTAACAGATTCTGGATGGCCTGGAAAGCTTCGGAGAATTTTTCGTTTTTGCCGCCGGCCTGCGCCAGGTCGGGCTTTCCGCCCCCGCTGCCCTCGATGATCGGGGCCACC
>JACQAX010000017.1 GCA_016194795.1 Deltaproteobacteria bacterium
GCGCGGGTCGCGGCGAGCTCGCGCGCCTCATGGCGTTTCGCAAGCTCCTCGACCGCGGCGGGCGTTGGAAGGACAAGAGCGTCCAGGCGGCATGGCAAAAGGTCTCGCACCTGCCTGAGGCGAAATACTGGGCGTTGAAGAGCCTGCGAGCGGATCCCATGTCGTTCCGGGACGTCACGCTCCACGCCGCGCGCCTCGAGCTCGAGCAGGCGCTCGACAGCCTGGAAGTCAGCCGATGAGCGCGCGTGACGTCGCACGCCGCTATATCGAAGCGGTACTTTTCGAGGACGACGAGGCCGAGGGCGTCGCGGCGGGCAAGGCGGCCGAGCTGGGGCCCGAAGATCGCGCGCTCTTCCAGGAGCTCACCCACGGGACGATTCGCGAGTGGCTGTTTCTCGACTGGATCATCGCCAAGTACGCGCCGAAGCCGCCGCGGAGCGCGCTCCGCACGGTGCTGAACATCTCGTCTTACCAGCTTCTCTTCCTCGACCGCGTGCCCGACTACGCCATCTTCTCGCAGGCGGCGGCGATCTCGAGCGGCCTCGGCGTGTCGGAGCAGGAGCTCAAGTTCGTCCACGGCGTGTTGAAGACGATCCAGAGGAACAAGGACAAGCTCCTCGAGATGAGAGAGTCTTCGCTGATGCGCGCGCGGCAAGGCATGGCTCCCGAAGGGGCGCTGGAGTGGGCGGCGCTGAACGCGGCGTCTCCGCTGCTCGACGCGCTCACGGTGGTGGAGGAGAAGGGACAGAAGAAACAGGCGCGCGTCCGCGCGGTGAAGGCGCTGGCGGCGATGAAGGAGCGCGGGCATCTGGTGGGCTACGTGCTTCCGGGCGCCGTGCCGAAGTCGGCTTTCGCGAGCGCGCGCAGCGAGGTGGCGCCGCAGGCGGTGGTGTTCGAGAATCCCGCGCGCCTCGGCGAGGATCTGCGCGACGGCTCGGTGCGGATACAGGGCGAGGCGAGCCAGTGGGCCTGCCGGCTCGCGGCCGATTGGCTGAACAAGCGCCGTGGGCAGGGGCAGCTTCGCGTGCTCGAGATGGCGACTGGCAAGGGGGGCAAGCTGCTCGGAACGCTCGTCGCGCTCACCGAGATCTGGGGCGGCAACCGCGAGTCGGTGCCACCGATCGAATGGGTGGCGACCGACTCCTCGGCGCTGCAGCTCGCGGTGCTCGAGCGCGACGCCGTGGCCCTGGTGAAGAAGCTCTGGCCGCAGGTGAAAGTCCAGGCGCGCTCGGTCGACTGGCGGTCGCCGCCGTCTCCCGAGACTCTTGGTCGCGACTTCGATCTCGTTTGGCTCGACGCTCCCTGCACCGGTTTCGGAACGCTCTCGAAGCTTCCGCAGATCGCGCTCACGCGCGGGCGCGCCGCCTACGACGAAGCGTTGAAGCTGGGAGAGCTGCAGCAGACGCTTTGCGCGAACGGCCTGGCGTTTATGCGCGCGCAGCCGGCTGGCGCGCTGCTCTACACGGTGTGCACGCTCACGCGTCCCGAGACGTTCGACGTCGTCGACTTCCTGAAAGCGACGCACGGACGCAAACCGGAGCTCGTGCAGGCGCTCTGGCCGGGCTCGTCGCCGGCGCCGGACGCCGAAGGCTTCTTCGCAGCCCTGCTTTGAGCGCTAAGGATCGAGGCGCCCGGTGAGCAGCGCCTCGCAGCGGCCCAGCACGCGCGGCTCGATCGTCTTGCCGCGCAAGGCCTCGACGAGCAGCGGAACCTTCGCTCGGGCGTCGGCGGGAAGCGTGAGGTCGACCGCGTCGCCGAAGGCGAAGCCGTCGCCGCCGCCGCGGATGAAAGTATCGACGATCAGGGTGTAGTGCGCGCTCGGGTCGAGCGGCCGGCCCCCTACCGTCGCCTTGACGACGCGGGAGTAGGGCGGGAGCTGAGGATCGTAGACGAGCGCCGCGCCTGAGAGGTGCGGGAAGCGGTTGTTCTCGGGGCCAAGCTCGGAGAGGGCGTGCTCGAAGGCTCCGAGGAGGGTGCGTCCGGAGACGCGGATCTTCACCAGCGGGTCTTCGTAGGGGAGAAGCCGTTGCAGTGCGAACCTCGAGGTCGACCTTGGTTTCGGTGATCGGCTCCTCCATCACGCGGTCGAGCTCGGTGGAGTAGTCGGCGACGATTTTCTCGACGCGCGGGTCGCTGGGCGAGCTCTTGTCGACGGGCAGGAGAGTGGCCTTGGAATGCACCGTTTTACCCTCGACCTCGAAGTCGATCTTCCCGAGCTGGCGGGCGTTGCTGCCGGTCTTGAGGATCAGCGTCGAGCCCTCGCGCGTCTCCATGATGTCGTGCTCGTGGCCGCCCGAGATGAAGTCGATGCCCGGAACCTCGCGGGCGAGCTTCTGGTCGTCCTTGAGCGAGAGGTGGGTGATCGCGACGATCAGGTCGGCGCCCGCCGACCGCAGCTCGGCCACTTCCCGTCGCGCGGCCTCGAAAGGATCGGTGAAGGCGACGTTCGGCCCCGGATTCGAGGCCGACTTGGTTTCGGGAAAGAGCACGCCGAAAAAGCCGACGCGCACGCCGCCCAGGTCGCGAATCGCGTGGCTGCTCGCGCCGCCGATCGGCGCGCCCGTGCGAAGATCGGTGACGTTGCTGATGACGTACTGGAAGCGGGACTCGCGCATGCGTTCGATGAGCACGTCCGCGCCGAAGTCGAACTCGTGGTTGCCGAGCGTCGCGAGGTCGAGGCCGATCGCGTTGAGCGTGTCGATCATCTGCTTGCCGCGGAAGAGCTGGGAGGCGACCGACGAGGAGAGGAAGTCGCCGGCGAGCACGAAGACGATATTCGGGTTCTGGGCGCGAAGGCGCGCCTGCATCGCGGCGACGCGCGCGAGGCCGCCGGCCTTGCCCTTGTCGACGGGAGCGATCTCGTAGACGTCGTTGAGCTGCAAGATCGTGATCTTGGCTGGGGCGGCGAGCGCTGCCGAAGCCGCAAGCAGGGCCCCGAACAGGGTGATGAGGTGGGGGAAACGCATCGTCCGAAGTTTTACTACTCTTGACGCATATGGTCAACTAATATAATCCCAGGAAAATCCATGATATAACCAAGGGAACATGCATTTTCGGGAGTGGTACGAGAAAGTCTATCCCGAGCTGCACCGCTCGGGCCTTTGGCTTCGGGGGGGTGAGCTCAACACGCTGCCACCGAGCGAGTACGAGGCGCGGCCGTTCCGCGCGCTGTTCGTGAGGCTCTCGACGTACTTCGACACGGGCTACTCGTTCACCCACCAGATCCTCTACCAGCTCGCCGCCGGCACGCCCGGCGTGTTTCCCGACCTCGCCTATCTGCCGCCGCCGAAAGACGCGGCCGTCTTCGCGCGCGACGGCGTGCCGTGGCTGCTCGGCACGCAGACGAAGCGCGGGCCGGAGAGCTTCGACGTCGTCGGCTTCTCGAACTCGATCGTGCAGGAGCTGATCAACCTGCCCACGTTTCTCGAGAAAAGCGGAATCCCGCTCGAGAAGGCCCGGCGGCTCGAGCGCCCGGAGCTGCCGCTCCTCATCCTCGGCGGCGCCAACGCCCTTTACTCCAGCGTGCTCTGGCCCACGCCGCTCGTCGACGGCGTGTTCGTGGGCGAGAGCGACCAGGCGTTTCGACGCATCCTCGAGATCTGCCGCGACGGAAAAGCCGCGGGCCGCTCGAAGCGCGACGTGCTGGCCGAGCTCGAGGAGGTCGCGGGCTTCGTGCAGCCGGACCGGCCGCGCTCGACGCGCAAGAGCTTCATCCCGAACCTGAACCAGAGCGAGGCGCTCGAGCGCGGCCCCGTGTATTACCTCGAGGATCAGCTCGGCAACAGCCACTTGCAGATCTCGGAGGGCTGCCCGTGTTTCTGCAGCTTCTGCGCCGAGAGCTGGGACCGCAAGCCCTATCGCGAGCGAGGGGCGGGCGAGCTGCGCGAAACCGCGCTGCGCGCCAAGGCCGCCATGGGCCTCGAGACGATCGACATCTACAGCTTCAACTTCAACATGCACTCGGGGCTCTATCAGGTGCTCTGGGACCTCGTGGAGCCGTTCCGCAACGTGGGGCTGAAGAGCCAGCGCTTCGACCTGCTCGCGCACGATCCGCAGATGGTCGAGTTCCAGCACGCCATCGAGAAGGCGAGCCTCACGTGCGGGCTCGAGGGCATCTCGCCGAGGCTGCGCAAGTATCTCCACAAGAATCTTTCGAATGAGCAGCTGCACGCCAGCCTCACGGCGATTCTCAAGTCGAAGGCGCGCGAGCTGAAGATGTTTCTCATCGCCACGGGGCTCGAGGAGGAGCAGGATTTCGTCGCGCTCGCCGACTTTCTCGACCACTTGAAGGGCATCATCAAGTCCTGCCACGCGGGCACCCGGGTGATCTTCTCGATGACGCCGCTCGTGCGGTTTCCGTGGACGCCCCTCGAGTTCGAAGAGGCCCCGTCGATCGAACGCTACTCGGGCATCATCGGCAAGACGTCGGCGCGGGTGCGCGCGGCGGGCTTCGAGTTTCGCGAGTCGGCCGACCTGCCCGAGTATTGGGTCTCGCAGGCGCTCGTGCGAGCCGACGACCCGCGCACCACCGAGGCGCTGCTGGCCGCGATCGGGAAGACCGGGTTCGTGTATTATCGCGAGGTGCCCGAGGCGTTCCTGAGGACGCTTCGCGTCGAGCTCGCCCAGCGCGGGCTCGAGGAGGCGGAGCTTTTCCGGGGCTTCACGCTCGAGGAGAGCGCCGCCAAACCCTGGACGCGCATCGAGACCGGCGTGAAGCGCGAGTTTCTCTGGGAAGAGGTGGGGCGTGCCCGTCTTTATAAAGAGATCGATTATTGCCTCGGGCGCGACTGGACGGCCGCCAAGTGCTTCCACTGCGGCGGCTGCCCGACGCGCTTCCACGTGCGCGACATCGTGCTCTCGCAGCAGAAGCGGGCTTATTCGCTGGACGAGTTCAAAGCGCGCATCTCGGTCGCCCGCAAGAGCGAGACGAAGCTCCGGCTGCTCGTCGAGGCGGGCGAGCCCGCGCGTGGCGTTCCTCGCAAGCTCCTCGGCGTCGCGCTCGCGCGCGCGCTCATGCTGACCGACTCGCGGCTGGCGCCCGCGTACCGCGGCTACGGCGGCGCCTTCTGGGCCGACGAGGACCGGGAGGTCTGGGTGACGGGTGCCGACGTCGTCACGCTCACCTGGCAGGGGGACGCGCTCGAGCGCATCGCGGGGTTGCTCGAGAGCCCGGCGGCGATCGCCCAGGTGAACGCGCACCTCGGGGCGTGGGCCACGCTCCTCGGCCTGGCGCCCGAGGGCTGGCGCCCCACCGAGCTCGCCGTCGAGATGCCGTATGCGCTCCGGGCCGACGCTTATCTGAAATCACGCGGCTTGAAGCACACCTTGCGCAAGCAGCCCGACGGGGCGTACCTCTACGAGCTCATCCCCCAGTCGGTCAGGAAAGGCTTCGTCTCGAAGCTCGTGGCGACGGCGAGCCCGGGACGCTCGAGCTGCGTGGTCACGCTCGGCCCCAAGTTCGTCGCGCGCGAGTTCGTCTCGGAGGCTTTCGCCATGCCGAAAGCGTTCGACTGGGTCCGCGGGCGGATGCGCTCGATAGGGCCTACGGCACCTGAGGCTGCAGCCGTGCTTCGCGCAGGTCGAGCGACGTCATCGGATTCAGCCGCGCGCCCTTGAGCCGCGGGCTCGAGAGGTAATCGTAGCCGCGAAAATAGAGCGGTATGATCGGCGTCTCGGCGGCGATGATCCGCGCGGCGGTCTTGTAGTCGCCGCGATCGAGCGCGTGGTCGTACGCCGCGTTCGACCAGCGCCCGAGGTTCATCGGATTGGTCGAGCGCAGCAGCTCGTACGAGAAGCGCGTGTCCCAGACCGGCGGGCCGAACGAGTTGAGGAAGACGGGATAAGGCCGCTGCTCGAGCTTTTTCCAGTACGTCTTGATCTCGTTTGCCTGAAGCCCGGCGCTCAGGCCCAGGTTCGTTTTCCACTGCGCCTGCGCGAACTCGACGACGAGCTGGTTGTTGCCTTTGGCGAAGAAGCCGAGCACGAGCTTTTTTCCGTCGAGCTCGGGACCGAGCCTGTGCCCGGCCTCGGGGTCGAAGGCCCTCGTCTCGCCGCGCGCGGGATCGAGCTGGTTGGCCGGCGTGCAGCCGCCGCCGAGCAAGGTCGGGAAGAGGGAGCGGTCGATCGCCTCGCTCAGCGCCAAGCGCGCGGAGCGGGAGGCGAGTTGGGGCGCGCTCGTCGCGTTCGCATCCAGGCCAAGATAGACGAGCACCGGGGATTTCATCGAGTGGTAGTCGGGCCGGAGCGCCAGCGTCGCGCGGTCGAGCGTGCTCAGGTCGGACATGAAGTGCAGGCGCCCGCCCTCGTACAGGCGGAGCGCCGTCGAGTCGTCCTGGACGATCAGCGCCTCGATGCGCGCGAGCTTGCCCGGCTGCGCATGCTCGGGGTTGGGAACGAGCTCGAGCTTCACGTCGGGCTGGTAGAGCGCGATCTTGTAGGGGCCGTTGAAGGCCATCTCGGCGGGGACGGTGCCCCAGCCGGCCGGGTGGGCGGCGATCAGGTCGGAGCGCACCGGAAACGTCGCCCAGTGCGTGAGCGGTGCCGCCGGAAACCGCTTGAGCTTGGGGTTCTTGAGGCGCACTTCGAGCTCGAGGTCGCCCAAGGCCCGCCAGCCGCTGAAGTCGAAGACGAGATACGAGTAGGTGGAGCCCGTCTTCGGGTCGACCAGACGATCCCACGACGCGATGTAATCGGCAGCGCGCACCGGCTTGCCGTCGGACCACCTGAGATTCGGCTTCAGGTGGATTCTCCACGTGCCGGAGTCCCGGCCGCGAGCCGGAAAATCGGCGGCCTCGATCGGCACCACGCGGCCTTCCGGCGAGACGCCGAAAAGCCCTTCGACAACATTGTTGATCACGTGGATGGGCACGTCGCCCTTGTTCCAATCGAGCGTCGCCGGTTCGAAAGCCAGGCGAAGGCCCACGGTGCCGGCGGGGGGCGCGGGCGGCGTCGCGGCGAACGTCTGCGGGAGCGCCTGGGTGAGCGAGAGCGCGAGAAAGAAACAGGAAAATCGCATGGGTCCAGAATCGCACGACGACGCGCTCCTGGCCTATCGAAAATGCACCGGTGCCAGGCCGCACCGCCCCTGTCGGTTTCCCAGATTAACACCACTCCGACACCAGGAGCCTCGTGTCGAAGCCTTGAGGATTCGAGCAGTTGGAAAAGTTCGCCGCGCCCAAGGCCGCTGGCACGCCCTCTGCACTAAGCCCGGACAGAAGTTGCGACTGAGAAGAGCTCCTCGGAGCTCCGGCGCTCAGTCAAGTAGGACGTAAGCAGAAGTTTAAAGCCCGACAACCTTTCAAAATCTATCCTCAGAAAACATCTAACCATATCAGCGCCGCTGGCCCTCGAAAGGGGGCCAGCGACATCACTTTTTGCAGACCGGTTTTTTCGGCCCGCCGCCGCTGACGAGCGCGTTGATCGCGGTCATGCCTTTGAGCGGCGCGAGGCGCGCGGCCTGGCAGTCGAATTTCGGCGAGCGCCAGTGGAAACGCTCGAGCAGCCCGAGGTAGCGGTCGAAGAGCTCCGGCCCGACGAGCTGGCGAAGCTTCGAGTCGAGCGGGCCGGGAGCGTCGATCTTGTAGCTCGATTCGCAGCGGTGCTGATAACGCTGCTTGAGAAGGGGGCCATACGCGCTGCTCAGGAAAACGGGCATCACCTCGGAGTGGGCCGTGCCGAGCGCTTTGGCGACCTTCGCGCGTTCGGCGGGCGCCGAGCACTGGGGCAGCGTCGTGAGCCGCGCGCTGGCCTGGGTCAGCGCCGTCGCGTAGCGGGTTTCGGGCGATGGGTTCGCCGACTCCGGCGGCTCGGCGCCGCGCACGGCATAGCCGCCGCCCGGAACCGGCTGGAAGACCGCCTGAAAGCACGGGCTCGGCTCGGCCGCGCGGAACTCGTCGGCGACGGACGGAAAACGAGCCAGCACGTCCGCGCTGAACCCGACGGGGTACTGGGGAAAGAGCTGGTATAGGCGTGCCCGCAGCTCGTCACCGGCTGCGTTCAGCTCGGGAATAGCGCCGGCCGTGATCTTCTCGCCGTCGCGCGCGAGCGCCGTCGCGCAGGCGCCCTCGTCGTAGAGCTTGGCGCAAAGGCTGTCGGCCGCGTCGTTCGAAAGGCCGTGCGTCGGCGCGTAGTGGTTGGCGACGGCATCCACCACGTCGAGCGCTTCGGCCTCACCGGTGAAAAGCCTGCGGCAGTCGCGCGAGCCGCAGCGGCCCATGCGCTCGAACAGGTACCGCGACGCCGTAAGCGAGCTGCGCCCGACCGGCGTTTCGCTGCACATCGTGGCGATCTGGTTGACGCGATCGACGCCGATGTCGCCGCCGCAGGAGCCGTTCGCGCCGGGCGCGAAGCGCTCGACCTCGTCGTGGTCGGTGCGGTTGTTGGCGTTGGTCGAGTGAAGAACCTCGTGGAGCAGCGTGCGGACGTCGAACGCGTCGCCTTCGGTGAGCGTCGACTTCAGCCTGGTCGACGAGTACACGATGACCGTCTTGAAGTTGCGGGGAAGCGAGCCGACGAGTCCGCTCGTGTCGATGCCGGCGCGCTCGTTGGGCTGAAGGACGGCGAGGAGGCCCGCCTTCATGCCGATGTTCATGGCGGAGGCCCCGAAATCGTGGCCGCTCGCCCGCGTGCACGTGATGACGGTTCGGCGGAACTGCGCGATCCATTCGAGCAGGTAGGGCTTGAGCTCGCCGTATTTTCCCAGGCAGTCGACGGCCATCGCCTTGAAGGCGGCGTAGGCGACCTCGTCGAAGCCGTTCTCGAGCTGCTCGGCGCCGATTCCCTGCTCCTTCGCGTACGCGATGCAGGACGGATGAAGCTGGATGCCGAAGGGACCGAGGTAGCCGCCCGCGAGCACGTTGCGCGGCTTCTCCAGCTTGAGCGGATCCAGCTGGGCGGCGAGCTCGAGCAGTTGCGAGCGCTCCGCGGTGACGGCCAAGCTCGCGCGCGCGTCCCGGGCGGCCGCGAGGCCGAGCAGGGCCAGGAAGGCGATCAGGGGCCGAAGCCGCGAACGCATCGTCGTCTTCATCGGTGGCACGCTTTCCCGGCTGGCGTGCCCAGGAGCGCCCCCATGGCAGCGGCGCCCTTCAGCGGAAACAGCCGCGCGGCCTCGCAGTCGAAGTCGGGCGATCGGAAATGGAAGCGTTTGAGAAGCGCGAGGTAGCGGTCGAAGAGGCTGGCACCGACCAGCTCGCGAAGCCGGAGGCCGCCGGAGTCGATGCCGCCGGGGATCTCGTAATCCAGCTCGGCCTTGCGCTGGTAGCGGGGCTTGATGAGCCGGCCGTAGGCGGAGCTCGCGAAAACCGGCGCCACCTTCGCGTGGAGCTTCTGCACGAGCTCCGTCACGCCATCGCGGTCAGGACCGAAGAGCGGGCATAGCGGCGACGTGTTGATCTTCAGAAACGCCTGCGTGACGGTGGCGTACCAGCGGCCGTCGGGCGCCGGCTCGTCGTACCGCGGAAGCTCGGCGCCGCGGACGAGGTAGCTTCCGCCCGGCGTGGTCTCGAAAACCGACTTGAAGCACGGGC
>JACQAX010000085.1 GCA_016194795.1 Deltaproteobacteria bacterium
CATGGCCGAAAACGACGCCCCCAACGACCGGGAAATCAACGAGGCCCGCGCGCGGATCGCGCCCTACGTCGCGCGCACCCCGCTCGTGCGCGCGTACGCGCTTCAGGGCGAGGCTCGCGCGTGGCTCAAGCTCGAGACGCTGCAGCCGACGAACTCGTTCAAGGTGCGTCCCGCCTTCAACTCGATGCTGGCGAGGCTGGACGAGGCGCGCTCGCGCGGCGTCGTCGCCTCGTCTTCGGGAAACTTCGCGCAGGCCGTGGCCTACGCCGCCCGCGAGCTGGGCGCGCACGCCCGCATCGTGATGCCTTCCAACACGTCCCCGTACAAGATCGCGCGCACGCGCGCGTTCGCGGGGCGCGACGACGCCGTCGTGCTCAGCGGCCCCACCTTCGACGAGCGCTGGGCGCTCACCGAGAAGCTGCAGAAAGAGTCGGGCAGCCTGCTCGTGCACCCGTACGACTCGCGCGAGACGATCGCGGGCGATGCGACGCTGGGGCTCGAGCTGCTCGACGACCTCGGGGGCGACTTCACCGTCGTCGTCCCCGCGAGCGGCGGCGGGCTGCTCGCCGGCGTGGCGCTCGCCGTGAAGACGGCGCGGCCGCGCGCCCGCGTCGTCGGCGTGCAGTCGAAGGCCAACGGCTCGATGCGAGCGTCGTTCGTCGCGGGCAGCCGGCGCAAGAGCCCGCCGTTCACGAGTGTTGCCGACTCGCTCGTGGCCGCGATTCCCGGCGAGAACACCTTCGCCATCATCAAGCGGCTCGTCGACGACGTCGTCGACCTCGAAGAGAGCGAGTTCCTCGACGCGGTGAAGTTCCTGGCGCTGGAGCAGAAGCTGGTCGCGGAACCGGGGGGCGCGGCGTCGGTCGCGGCGCTGCGTACGGGCAAGCTCGGACGCGTCACCGGCGACGTCGTCTGCATCGTCAGCGGCGGCAACGCTATTTCTTGAAGACGAGGCGGCCTTCGGCCTCCAGGCGCTTGGCGATCTCGACGATCTCGGCCTGCGCCTTCTCGACGTCGGTGAGCTTCTGCGGCGGCTGGTTGGCCAGCTCGTCGCGCAGCACCTCGGCCTGGCGCTTGGACATGTTCGAGAAGACGTGCGCGCGCAGCTCGTCGGAGGCCTTGCGCAGCGCGAGCACGAGCTTCGCCTCCGGAATCTCGCGCAGCAGCTCCTGGGTCATCCGCGGGGTAAGCTGCCGGAGGTCCTCGAAGTCGAACAGCCGGGCCTCGAGCTGGCGCGCGAGCTTCTCGTCGCGGGCGGCGATGTTGGAGAGGATCTTGGCGCGCGTCTCGGCGTCCAGGAGCTGGAGCATCTCGATGACCGAGGGGATTCCGCCTTTCGGCTGCTTGGGGGCGCCCATGATCGAAGCGTAGCGCCTCGGCAGCGGGCTGTCGAGCGACCGTCGCGCGGCGCGCCGCCGCGCTCGGTCTTCCTTTCGCGGGAACACGGGCCTATTTTAGCGGGAGGAGGCGCAAAATGGTGACGTGGATCCTGGTCGCGCAGCGAGGCTTGGCACGGCTCTACACGAGCAGAGGGCCCGGCGCCCGGCCGCAGCTCGTCGAAACGATCGAGCATGCCGAGGGCCGGGCAAAAGACCGCGAGCTCGTGTCCGACCGCGGGGGCCGCGTCTTCAAGATGCGCTCGGCCGCCCGCTCCGCGGCAGAGCGCAAGGTCACGCCCCACGACCACGTGACCGAGCAGTGGGCAACCGAGCTTGCGACCCTTTGCGAGCACGGGTGGGGGCGCGACGACTTCGATTTCCTGATCCTCGTCGCCGAGCCGCGCTTTCTCGGTCGCCTCAAGAGCGCGCTCGGGGCGAAGGTCGCCGGCCGGGTCGTGGCGACGCTGGGCAAGGATCTTCCCCTCGACCTCTCGGAAGCCGAGCTCAAGGCGCAGCTCGGCTCACTCATCGAGCCGTGGCGGAAAGCGCTGCTCAAGTCGGCGGGTTGAGGAGAGTTTCGGCGGAGGCGGGTTTTCGCGGGGAAGCCGGCAGCCGCCGCGCGGGTGCCGGGTCCCGCTCATGGGCCGCGGCGATCTCGCGGGCCTTGCCGAGCTCGGCCTCGAGGCGCGCGTAGTCGGGGATGTTCGCGTCCCACTCGATCATCGTGGGCGCGAGCCCGAAACGTTTGAGCGCCTCGCCGTAGAGCGACCAGACCTCGTCGCAGACCGGGTGGTCGTGCGTGTCGATGAGAAACAGCCCTTGTCCGGTGTCGTTGGTCGAGTGGCCGGCGAGGTGAAACTGGCCGACGCGCTCGGCCGGAACGCCGTCGAGGTAGGCGAGCGGGTCGAAGCCGTGGTTGATCGCGCTGACGTAGACGTTATTCACGTCGAGCAGCAGGCCGCAGTCGGCGCGCGTGGCGATCTCGGTGAGAAACTCCCACTCTTCCATCTCGGAGTGCTCGAAGGTGAGATAGCTCGAGACGTTCTCGAGCAGGATGCGGCGCTTGAGCTTGTCCTGCACGCGCTGCACTCGCTCGACGACGTGGTCGGCGGCCTCGCGCGTGTAGGGAAGGGGAAGCAGGTCGTGGAGGTTCTGGCCGCCGTTGCTGGTCCAGCAGAGGTGGTCGGAGACCATCGCGGGCTCGAAGCGGTCGACGAGCGCCTTCAGCTTCTCGAGATACCCGGGGCAGAGCGGATCGACCGAGCCGATCGAGAGCGAGACGCCGTGAAAAACGATGGGGCGCTCGGCGCGGACTTTTTCAAGGACATGCTGGGGGCGGCCGCCGTCGCCCATGTAATTCTCGGACACGACCTCGAACCAGGCGACGTTCGCCGGCGAGGAGCGGCCATCGAGGACGTCGCGATAATGCTCCGAGCGGAGGCCGAGGCCGAACCCCAGGCGGGGAAACAGGCTCTGCGGCTTTCCGTCTCGGAGCATCGTCACGACTTAAATCCTATTACTCGGGTTTCTTCTCGTCGCCGGCCGGAGCAGCTTCCTTGGTTTCGCCCTTCTTGGCGTCGTCCGTCTTGCCCTTTTTCTTGCCGTGGGCCTTCTTCTTGCCCTTGCAGCCGTCCTTGCTCTTGCAGCTGCCCTTGCAGGAGTTCTTGGCCTTGGCAGGAGCCTTGTCGCCACCGGCTTCGTCGGCGAACGCGGGGGCGATCTTGGCCATGCTGACGCCAGCGGCGAAGATGCCGGCCATCGCGGTGCTCAGGAGAATCTTTTTGGTTTCATTTTTCATGGTGAGTTCCTCATGTAAGTACTTCATGTAAATACTGCGTTTGCGTTGTGGAGACAGTGTAAAGGCATCTTAGGGATGACGTCAAAGCCAAGTTTTGGTAGCTTAACGGAAAATGACTGAAATCGAAGTTCCGTTGGACAAGGTGCAGGAAGATCTCATTGAGCATGCCCACCATTCGGGCGGCGACCGTCTCATGATGCGGCTGGCGCTGACCTCGGCCCTGCTCGCCGCTCTCGCCGCGGTGGCGGCGCTTCTCGCCGGCCACCACGCCAACGAGGCGATGCTCGAGCAGATCCACGCCTCCGATCAGTGGAGTTATTTCCAGGCCAAGGGGATCAAGGCGGCCGTGCTCGGCACGAAGCTCGACCTGACCCGCGTGCTCGGGAAAGCGCCCGCCGGGAAGGACGTCGAGAAGCTCGCCGAGTACAAGAAGGAGCAGGAAGAAATCAAGAAAGACGCCGAGGAAAAAGAGAAGGAGTCGCGCGCGCATCTGGCGCACCACGTGATTCTCGCGCGCGCCGTCACGATGTTCCAGGTGGCCATCGCGATCGCGGCGATCTGCGCGCTCACCCATCGCCGCCGCTTCCTCTTCGTGAGCCTCGGGTTCGGGATCGCCGGGATCCTCTTCCTCGCGCAAGGGATACTGGTGACCTGACGCATGCGCGTCCTGATGCTCTTCGACCTGGCAGAACAGCCGCCGAAGTCGCAGGACGAGGCCGCCTATGCCGCCGATCTCGATGACGAGGCCTGGGAGTCCGAGGCCGCCATCCTGGCCGCGCTCCGGCGTCTCGGCCACGACGTGCGGCTTTTCGGCATCCACGACGACATCCGCATCCTGCTCGACGAGCTGCAGGCGTCGCGGCCCGACGTCGTCTTCAACCTCTGCGAGGCCTTTCGCAGCGATCGCGCCCTCGAGGCGCACGTGCCGGCGCTGCTCGAGCTGCTCGGCATGAAAACGACGGGCGCCCGCCCGGCGGCGCTCGCGCTCTGCAAGGACAAGGCGATGTCCAAGCGCGTCGTCGCCTCGAGCGGCGTGCGCGTGCCCCGTTTCGAGGTCTCGTCGCGCTCGAGCCCGCTCGCCTCCTTCAAGCACGTCGGCTTTCCGGCCATCGTCAAGCCCCTGGGGCTCGAGTCGTCGACCGGCATCTCGCAGGACTCGCTCGTCTCCGACGAGCAGGCGGCGCTCGAGCGGGCGCGCTTCGTGCACGAGCGTCTCGGCCAGGACGCGATCGTCGAGGAGTACGTCGAGGGCCGCGAGCTGTACGTCGGCGTGCTCGGCAACTGGGACTGCGGAAGGCTCGAGGTTTTTCCGCCGCGCGAGCTTTTCTTCGACGAGGTGCCCGACGGCGATCCCAAATTCGCCACCTTCAAGGCCAAGTGGGACGACGCGTACCGAAAAAAATGGGGCATCCGCAACGGCTTCGCCGCGGGCCTGGGCGACGCGCTCGAGAAGCGCGTGAGCGACGTGGCGCGCGCGGCCTATCGCGCGCTCCAGATCAGCGGCTACGCCCGTCTCGACCTGCGCCTCACGCCCGAAGGCGAGCTCGTCTTTCTCGAGGCCAACCCCAATCCGTCGATCGCGCGCGACGACGACTTCGCCGCGGCGGCGGCCAAGCACGGCCTGCCCTACGACAAGCTCGTCGCCCGTCTCATAAAGCTTTCGGGAGCTTGAACTTCAGCGCGTGCTCGACGAGCTCGTGCGAGGGCATGTTGAGGAGGATGCGCGGGTTGCCGCCGGCTTTCTCCTCGAGCAGGCGCGTGACCCAGAGCCAGGCCCAGACGTAGTGCGCGTAGAGCGGCAGCTCGGGCCGGTAGAGGCGCGTGTTGTAGAGCGACTGGTAGCGGCCTTTGGGGTCTTTCAGGATCTTGTGGATGGCGCGGTCGACGGCGGGGCCGTGCTCGAGCACGCGCGAAAGGCCGTCCTCCGTCTGGTAGACGTAGTGGCAGGCGTCTTCGCGCGGGTTGAGCAGCTCGGAGACGACGCAGCTGAAGCCCTCGCCCATGAGGTGCTCGATGACGGGAAGGTTCTCGGTGAACTCGTCGTGGCTCATGTCGGGCGTCTTGCCGAAGCCCGCCCAGATCTCGGGCAGGGGCTCGCGCGCGACGTGGGCGAGCTCGTGGGCGACGAGGATGTCGAGATAGGCGCCGCGCCCATGGCTCTCGTCGACGCCGAGGTAGACGCAGTGCTTGCCGTGGTCGAAGCGCGCGTAGCCGTCCATCGTGGTGAACGCGCCGAAGAGCACGGCGTCGCCGGTGAGCGTGATGCCCAAGCAGCGCTCGACGGCGTCGATCGACTTCTTGAGCCGCGCCTCCTCGTACGCCGGGTCGAGCGCGAGCGGCGCGAGAAGCTGCTCCATCGGCCGCAGGTACTCGGCGACCTGGCAGGAGGCCGGCTTGCGCTCCCAGCGCTTGAGCGCGTCGAGAAGGTCGGGCAGGTAGTTGTGGACTCTCATCTCACCGCGATTGTCTCACGGGAGCCGGGTTTTGCCAGCACCCTGCTTGTTGTCCGAGGTGCCGCTCGGCTCGCCGGCGAGCACGGTTTTCGGCGCGGCCGCGTCCTCGGTGCTCGGGCCCGGCTCGGTGGCGAGCTTGTGCAAATCGGCATTCAGCTTCCAGACGTCGAAGTCGACGGCAAGCTGCTCGGGGCTCGTGAAAAGGCACTCGCCCTTCGACGTGAGGACGACGCGGAGCTTGAGGGTGCCCGGCGTTTTGAGATCGGGGCCGTAGGTGAGCTGCTTGTCGGCTTTGGCCGCCTTCGAGTTGTCCTCGAGCGAGAGCTCGACCTTGGAGAGCTTCATCGTGGATTTGGCGAAGTCGAGCCTGGCCGCGTCGGCCAGGAACTTGTTGAGGGCGCCGGTCTGGCTCGAGAGGCAGCCGAACTGCGCCTCGTCGAGGTGTTTGAGCGGCGTCGAGGCAACCACGTGGACCGCGGGCTTGACGACCACCTCGCGGCGGTTGCTGTAGAGCTCCTCGAAGCGGTCGCCGAAGAAGTTGTCGTGGCAAAGCACGTCCGTGGCTCGCGAGTCAAACGCCCAGTAACGGATTCCGTGCAGATCGTAGAGGCTCAGGTACCGGTCGCGGGTGCAGATCGCCTGGGTCGTCGCGGCGATGACCTTGGGCAAGTCGGCGGTGCCTGACGCCGAATAGTCGAGGCCGTTGTCGGAGCGCGTGAACAGGGCGAGGTTGCCGGTCGCGAGCTTCGCGGGCAGCGCCGCCTTGTAGCTCTGCGCGAGCGCAAGGGGGGCGGAGACCGAAGAGATCAGGGCGGCGGCAAGCGCGTAGCGCGCGGCGTTCGAAATTTTCATGGATTCCCTCTCTGTGTATAGGGAGGGTAAATACAAGCCGCGTGCCACCGGCGTCCGCCCGCGGGAGCCCGCAAGCCGGCGGAAACAATCGGACGTTACTTAACTGTGGAGAAGACTAAACCGTCCAGCCGCTGGACACCTGTAAGGTCGCGCAAGAAGTGCTGAAAAACCCGCATTTCCCGTGGAAATCAGCGGAGCAGCCTGTGGATCGCCGTCTCGGCGTGCGAGAACGAGCCGCGGGCCAGGAGCAGGTCGTTGCTCGTCTCCTCGAGGCGCAGAAACACTTCCTTGAGCATCTGGAAGAGGATGCGGTTGGCGGCCATGGGGTAGGTGAGGAGGTACTGCTGGAACTGGTCGCGATGGAGAATCAGCAGCTGGCCGTCCTCGTTGGCCGTGACGTGGGCCGTGCGCTTGACTTGATGGAAGAGGCTCGCCTCGCCGAAGTACTCTTTGGCGCCGAGCACGGTGATGAAGGTGTCTTTGGCGCCTTTGGTCACGTTGAAGTGCCCGCTGCGGATGACGTAGAAGAGGTCGCTGAAGTCGCCCTCGTCGATGACGCGTTCCTTGGTCTTGGCGTTGCGCACCTCGAAGAGAGGGACGAGGTGGCTGAGCTCCTCTTCGGTGAGATTCTCGAAGATCCTCACGGTCTTCAGAAACTGCTCGAGCGATGTCATTACCTCAAGAATGAATGGCGAGCGGCATATCCGTCAATCTTCATCAGATCTTCATCGCTCAGGCCGAGGTACTTCTTGCAGCGGGAATATTCTTCCCCGAGCGTGACGCCGAAGATTCCGGGATCGTCGGTGCTCACCGAGACGGGAACGCCGGCGTCGAGAAACCGGGGAAGCGGGTGCTCCTTCCAGTCGGCGACCGAGCGGGTGACCCAGTTGCTCGTGGGGCACGTCTCGAGCAGGATGCCGTCGCGCTCGAGGCGCTTGACGAGCGCCGGGTCCTGGATCGAGTGGATGCCGTGTCCGATGCGTCGGGCGCCGAGCTCGTCGATGGCCTCCCAGACGTTTTCTGGCCCGCAGGCTTCGCCGGCGTGGATCGTCGCCGGC
>JACQAX010000086.1 GCA_016194795.1 Deltaproteobacteria bacterium
CGAGAACACGTCGAGCGCGTCGGCGAGCGAGCCCGACTTGTTGGGAAGGCTGAAGACGAGCGACGTCTTGTCGTCGCCCGACGCACCCGGCACCGCGGCGCCGAGAATCCCGAAACGGGTCGTGTTGTCGAGCGAGTCCTGGATGTCGCTGGCGACGAGATTGAGGCCGTTGCCCGCCAGATAGGGGCTGGCGATCGCGCCCACGTTTTTAGGGGCTCCGGTGGCGTGGCGCGCGGCCTCGGCCGTGCTGCTCACCTCGACGAGCCTGGCGCTCGGAAGATTCTCCTGGAGCCACCGCGCGCACTGCGCGAGCCCCATCGGATGGCTGTAAACCGTCTTCACCTCTTTGGCCGAGCGGGCCTTCGACAGCAGCGCGTGGCGCACGCGATAGAAGCCTTCGCCGACGAGCTTGAGCGACGTCGTCAGCAGCGCGTCCGCCGTCGCCGGGATCGTGCCTTCGAGCGAGTTCTCGATCGGCACGACGGCCACCGAGTTCACGTCGCCGTTGGCCACCGCCTGCTCAGCCGCCTTGAAGGCGCGCGGGATGCTGTCGTGGTACTCGACGTTGACCGCCTCGCCGAAGCGCGCGCGCGCGGCCCAGTCGGAATGCGTGCCGGCGGGTCCGAGCACGTGCGCGGTCACCTGACCCTGCGTCGCGCGGCAAAGACTCACGATCTCGGTGAAGATCGACTGGATCAGCGGCCAAGGCAGCCGGTGCTGGTCGGCAAGCCTTCGCACGCGGCGATAGATCTGCTCCTCGCGCTCCGGCACGAGCACCGTGGCCTTCTTCTTTCCCGCCTGGCGGGCCAAGGAGGCCTTCTCGTTGCCGACGTCGCGCGCCATGCGCATCCGATGGGTCAGCAGCTCCAGAATCTGGGTGTCGATCTCGTCAATCCGAGACCGGACGGACTTTACATTGGGCAACGCGGATCTCCTCGAGTTCCTCAATGTAATGAGTGAGGAGTTTTTTGGCAAAGGCTAAAACCTCTGCATTTTTCCAGCCCAAACGCTCCAGGCCCGCGGCTTTCACGGGCGCTCCGCTCGGGTCGATGTTGAGGCCCCAATGGATCAGCACCGAGACGGGCGAGGCGGTCGCGATCGAAACGGAAAGTTTCGCGTCACCGTCGATGAACAGGTCGTCGCCGCTACGCGCAACCGACAGGCCCGCGTCACGCAGGATACGCTCGGCCCAGACCATGAAGAGCCGCTGATACAAAACGCCGGCTTCGAGAGTCGTACCGAAAAACTCTCCCGTGCGCCGTCGGAACCTCGCAAGGGCCGATGAACGCGGTCAGGAGCGAGCCGTAGACACCGGTTTTCTCGAGTCCCCAGTGCGGGCGCAGCTCCTTGCCGGTGTACGTGAGTGGCTTGGCCGCCGTCTCTTCCAGAATCTTGAACTGCACGGGTCCGGTCACGATGCATCCCCTCCGAAAAGCGCCAACAGCGCGGCGTCCAAGGCCGGCCCCTTCAGGCTCGAGTCGATCGCGCGACGCAGCCGCTGGCACGACTCGCAACGCCCGCAATGGCGCCGGTCGGCATGGTAGCAGCTCCAGAGCAGCTCGAACGGGAAACGACGGTCAGCCAAACGGGCGACGATCTGCTTCTTCGTCATCTCGGCCGTCGCGCTGACGACCCGAACGTGGTTGGCCGTCGAGTACCGGAGCGACGCCGACATCGCATCCATGTACTCGGGCGTATTGTCCGGAAAGGTCACGGCCTCCTCGGCGTTGAAGCCGACGGCCACGGCATCGAGCCCGCGGCTTTCGGCCAAGGCGGCCGCGATCGAGATCATCACGCCGTTGCGGTTGGGAACCCAGACCGCGCTCGCCGTGCGCGTGGTCACCGACAGCTCGTCAAGCGACTCGGGCACCGGGATCTGTTGCCCGCCGAGAAGCGCGCTCTTGCCGCCGGTGAGCGCGACAAACCCCTTGAGGTCGAAGACGACGTGGTCGACGTTGAAGTGCTTGGCAAGCCTCGCCGCGTGCTCCAGCTCGCGGACGGCGCCCTTCTGGCCGTAGTCGATCGTCAGCGTCAGGCGAACGCGAAACTCCTCGGAACGGCCGGCGGCGCCGTCGCCGGCGAGCGCCAGGTTGGCCGCCGAGTCGAGCCCGCTCGAGAGAAGGAGTACCGCCTGTCTCATCGTCTCAGACCAGGCCGTACGTCGCGGCCGAACGCTCGTTTTCCCAGATCGTCACCCGCTGGAGCGCGAGGCCGGCCAGCGCGGGCGCACCCGCGATCTGCCGCTCGAGCTCCTCGAAGAAGAAATGCGCGAGCGTCTCGGCCGTCGGGTTGACGTCGGTGAACGGCGCGACCGTGTTGAGGTCCTGGTGGTCGAACCGATCAACCAGGGCCTTGGTCATCTTCTTGAGGTCCTTGAAATCTAGCGCGATGCCGATCGAGTTGAGCGCCGGGACGGCCGCTTCCACCTCGACCTTGAAGTTGTGGCCATGCGGACGGGCGCATTCGCCGTCATAACCCCGAATGTGATGGGCCGCCGAAAACTCGACGCAAACCTTCACGCCCCAACCTTTTCTCGCGCTGTTAATCGACATATGTCTTCTTACTCTGCCTCTGTCCCAAAATCTTGCGATAATACCCGAGCGTACCGACACCCTTGCCGGCACTGACCTCTTCATCGACCTTCGCGGGCCCTCGGTTGTAAGCCGACAGCATCATACGCAGGTCGCCATTATACTTTTCCTTCAGGTACGACAGATACTTGATCCCCAAGAGGATGTTGGTTTCTTCGTCCAAGAGGATGGCCTGGCCGCTCCACTTGATACCATATCGGCTGGCCAACCATTCGCCGGTCTCCGGCATGAGCTGCATCAGCCCGAGCGCCCCCCGCGGACTGATCGCCCACGACTGAAAGCCGCTCTCGACCTTGATCACCGACAGAATGAGCCCCGAGGGAATCTCATGCTGGCGGGCAAGCTTCACGATGAGCCGCGCCAGGCGGTCGACCTTGGAGGCTGCCGCGTACGACATGTGCTCGTTCAAATACGCCCGGACACCCGCGACTGCTTTCGCCAGCGACTGATTGTCGGTGTTGGCCGAGCCCCGGCCCCCGTGTCCAATGAAGTGCTCATTATACTCCTGCACGACCATGGTCGGCGCGTCGAGGGTTGCCGCATGCAACGACAGCACGAAAAACCCCGAGACAAGGTACATGAGTCCAACTGAAATTCTCATAGAAGGCCCCCACCATAGTTAAAGTGGCCATTCGTGTCAAATCCCCGAAAACGGCCACCAGACTGGATCGGCGGCCACGAAGGCCCCCATAGCCGATCAAATCGTTATGCGTGCTTTCAGCTTTAAATCGGCTGAAACATTTACTTTTCCGGTCGGACTATTTCCTTCGATCTCGATCACGATGGTGAAAGCCGACCGAACCGTTCCGGACAATTCTTGTCCGGAATCGACCTGAAACTTGATGCTCCTCCCATCTTCCGCCACGTCCGAAGCACGAGCCGTACCCACCAAAACAGGCGTCGACGAGCCCGCCCGCCTCTGGACGTAGCACTTGGCGAGCTGCACGAATCGCAGATCACCCGCGGAGGCCTGGAGCACGAGCGCCTGTAGCCAAACCGCCTGCATCTTCGAGTCCGCGATACCTTCCATGGGGATTCGAATGACCGAAGTCACCGAAATCCCGGAATCGGACCCGCCTAAGCTCGCCATGGCCGCCGCATCCCCATCGGTGGAAACGGCATACCCTCCTGTCGAGGTGCTAAACACCATCTCGGTGGCGGGATGACCACACCCCGCCAAAGCTAAGAGCCCGATTGTAATAGCGAACAAGACTACATACTGCTTCATCACGTTTCCAACGCCGCTCGCGCGAACGAGCGGCTCGGGGTAGATTGCAGCGAGCGTGCCACAAGGCTTCTATTACGGGCGGTCGAGCGGCAGCTTTAGAAGACGTTGGATTTGTTCAGGTACAGAACCATGAAGTACGCATCGTCGCCGTTCTCGTAAAACGTGGGCTTCACGTGGTCCACGAAAAAGCCTAGTCTTTGATACAGTTCGACGGCCGGAGTGTTGGTTTTTCTTACTTCGAGGAAAACCCGTTTCATGTCTTTTTTGACGGCGGCTGCAACCGCGTGCCGCACGAGACGCGTGGCGATCCCGAGGCCACGCCAGTCGGGGTGCACGGCCACGTTCAGGATATGGCACTCGTCGAAGAGAAGCCAGAACACGATATACCCGGTCAGAATCGTATCGGTCGCATCGTCGGTGAGAACTAAGAAGTTCGAAAACGGCTTCTCGATCTCCTGGCGAAAGGCTTCTTCGGTCCACGCGATACACGGCTCGGGATAGCAGACGCGCTCGATCGCGAGAACGGCGCCAAGGTCGTCGTCGGACGCCGGACGAACCGAGAGCGTGTCGTCGTTGTGAGCTTGCACCATGCCGGACCGACGTTAGCACATCGTTTCCGGCTCACGGCAGAAAAGCGGGCGCCGTTTCCCCGCTGAGGCTCTCGCCCCAGCCCGTCTCGGTCACGACGCTCCAGTCAAAACGAAGCCGGCGCGTCGAGAGCTGTCCGAGCCGGTTCTGGGCGGCGAAGATGCCGATGGCAAGCTGCCCGCCCGCCGGGAGCTGGATCCGCTCGTCGAGCCGCGGCAGGCAGGAGAGCTGCGAGACGGTCCCCGCCACCTTCCAGAAACGTGCGCCCGAGCTCGAGCTGCGCGTCTCCCACCGGATTCATCTTCGGCCCGAGCACCGCCGCGAGCTGAAAGCTGCCGTCGTCCTTGCGATGGCCGACCTCGATCTGAAAGCTTGCGCCCTTCACGGCTCCCTCGAGAATGAGCTTGGGGTAGGCCCCCAGCGACGGGGACATCCTGAGGTCGGGCAGGACGAGGCAGCGCCCTGAGCGGCTCTCGGCGCGCAGGTCCGCCTCGGTGCGGGTGAAGTCGCCCGAGATCGGCGCGTCCACGAGGCGGATGCGTCTCAGCACCGGAAGCGCCATCGTCGCCGGGTGGCTCGCATCCCGGTTAAGAAGCACCTCGACGGTATCGGCTTCGTCGGGATCGGCCCGCGTCACGCCCCTGAGAAGGAGCATCCCGTCGCCGCTGTAGCCGCGCGCCTCGAAGACCCCGTCCTTCTCCACGCGGACGTCTTTCAGGAGATCGGAGCGCATCGACACCGGCTGGGCCAGACCGAGCACCGGAATGTTCTCGCGCAGCTGCTCGTGGCCGGCGGGATCGTGGTAGCTCACCTCGACCTTGCGAACGAGCGCGGCGCTCGGCTGGTCTTTCTCGCTCTCGGTTGCCCGGACCGATACCTTCATGTCTTTTCCGCAGCCACTCAGTCCCATCCCGACGATCGTCAAAAGCAGAATCAGATAATTCATTTTTCTCTCCGTTGCGCGCTGCCAGAGCAACGCCCATGCCGGCGGCACGCCATTGGCTCCGAAGAAAGGCTGTGTTAGACGTTCCGTATGCCGGAAACGAAGAAAATCGCCGAGTTCGAGGAACGTGAGATCACCAACGAGCTGGATACGATGCGCCACAGCTGCGCGCACATCATGGCTCACGCGGTAAAGCGCCTTTACCCGCAGGCAAAGTTCGGTATCGGCCCGACCATCGAGGACGGCTTCTACTACGACATCGACCTCGACGTGCAGCTCACGCCCGAAGACCTGCCGCGCATCGAAGAAGAGATGAAGAAGATCATCGCCGAGAACAACGCCTTCGAGCGCTCGGAGCTCACGGCGGCCGAAGCCAGCGAGTATTTCAAGAAGCTCGGCCAGGACTACAAGGTCGAGATCATCCGCGACATCGGCGGTCCCGTGTGGAGCCTGTATAAGGAAGGCGACTTCGTCGACCTCTGCCGCGGCCCGCACGTCGGAAAATCCGGCTGGGTGAAGTTCTTCAAGCTCCTGAACCTCGCCGGCGCCTACTGGCGCGGCAACCAGAAAAACAAGCAGATGCAGCGCATCTACGGCACCTGCTTCAAGACGGAAAAGCAGCTCAAAGACTATCTGTTCATGATCGAAGAGGCCAAGAAGCGCGACCACCGCAAGCTTGGCACCGAGCTCGATCTGTTCAGCTTCGATCCCGTGGCTCCGGGCAGCCCGTTCTTCCACCCGAAGGGCGCGGTCGTCTACAACCGCCTCCAGAAATACATCCGTGATCTCTACGTGCCGTTCAACTACCAGGAGATCATCACGCCGCAGATCATGGACGTGTCGCTCTGGCACAAGTCGGGCCACTACGAGAACTACAAAGAGAACATGTTCTTCACCGAGGCCGAAGAGCGCGAGTTCGCCGTCAAGCCGATGAACTGCCCGGCCTCGACGTTCGTCTACGCGTCGAGCCGCCGCAGCTATCGCGAGCTGCCGCTGCGTCTTGCCGACTTCGGCCGCCTGCACCGCTACGAGCCGAGCGGCGCGCTCGCCGGCCTTACGCGCGTGCGCACGTTCTGCCAGGACGACGCGCACGTCTTCTGCACGCCCGACCAGATCGAGGCCGAGATCACGAATCTGATGGAGATGATCCTCAAGACCTACGACATGTTCGGCTTCACCGACGTGAAGGTCTTCCTGTCGACGCGCCCGGAAAAACGCGTGGGCTCGGACGAGGTCTGGGACAAAGCCGAAAAGGGCCTCGAGCAGGCGCTGAAGAACAACCAGAAAGAATACAAGGTCAACGCCGGCGACGGCGCCTTCTACGGGCCAAAGATCGACTTCATCGTCCACGACGCGCTCAAGCGCCAGTGGCAGCTGGGCACGATCCAGCTCGACTTCAACATGCCCGAGCGCTTCGACCTCAAGTACATCGGCGCCGACAACTCGTTCCACCGCCCCGTGATGGTCCATCGCGCGGTCTTCGGCTCGATCGAGCGCTTCATGGGCGTGATCATCGAGCACTATGCAGGAGCGTTCCCGTTCTGGCTGGCGCCCGTGCAGGCCGTCGTCATCCCGATCGCGCCCGACTTCGAGAAGTACTGCTCGGACTTCGTGACCGAGCTCAAAAAGCGCGGAATCCGCGCCGAGCTCGACGCGCGCAACGAGAGCATGGGCCTGAAGACGCGCGAGCTGCAGATGCAGAAGGTTCCGATGATGGTCGTCGCGGGCGCCCGCGAGGTCGAAGCCGGCACGTTCTCGGTGCGCAAGTACTCCGAGAAGGCGAGCGCCACGATGTCGAAGAGCGACCTGCTCAAGCACATCGACGAGCTCGAGGCCGTCGGTCAGCCCTATGCCAAGTAAGGGCCGGCTGCGCTGGGGCCAGATCTACGACAACATCTACGGCTTCATCCGCCTCACCACGACTGAAGAGGCGATCATCAACTCGCCGTACTACCAGCGGCTGAGGTGGATCAAGCAGCTGGGCTTCGCGACCTATATTTTCGACGGCGCCGAGCACACGCGCTTCGCGCACGCGATCGGGGCGATGCATTCGGCCGACCAGATGGTGCGGTCGATTGGAAGGGCTGTAGCCGACGATAAATTGTTCGACAC
>JACQAX010000087.1 GCA_016194795.1 Deltaproteobacteria bacterium
TTTGATGGCGACTCAAACGACTTCCGGGGCCCAGGTGCTTTTAGCGAGCAGCTTGCCTACGACTTGGCCGGCAATATTGCTGCCGTCAACCGCGAGCTTGGAAGCTTTACCTATCGCTACGACTCTAAAAACGAGCTCCTGGGCGCAAGCTTTGAGAGTGCGCACCGAAACTTCTTTGACGAAGACCGCTCGTCTTCCGAGGCGATCCTCGGGCGTGGCTTCCAGTACGATTTAAACGGCAACAGAACAAGCGACACGATCGCAGGTGTTACCCAAGTTCTAAACAACTTTCTCTTAAGTAACACTAAGACAGCCTTCACAGCCGACCCCGACGGGTTTGGGAACGTAGCTTCCAAGCGCGACCGAAAGACCGGCGAGACGGATGCTTTTGTCTACCGCGCAGACAAGAAGCTCGTGCAGTTCACCCGGTTCGATGGTGATCGTGATCGTGATGAGAATGACGTCGAAGTCGTAAGCTACTTCTACGACGCCCTCGGGCGCAGGGTGGCTAAGGTCATCCACGGCAAAGACGATGACGACAGAGCTCACGACCACCATGCGCGCCCCTGCTCTCGAGAGCATGGTTTTACGCAGACGTTCACTTACCTTGGGGATCAAGACAAAATTCTGCTTGGAAAAAATGGCCGTGGAGAGCTGACACTTTATCTCGATGGCGTTGGTATCGATGAGCACTTAGGTGAGCTTGGCCCGCATGGGGTAAGAGCGTACATCTCGGACCATCTGGGCACTGTCATTAATGGTGAGGCTCTTGGTGGAAGGCGCGCCGTCGGTGCTTATGGTGAAGCGCTTGAGTTTCAGCAAGGCGCGCGCGGCGCTCTAGACTCAAGCTCGGATCCTGCCCAATACGGCTTTGCAGGACGCTCCCTGGACCGTGAATCGGGGCTCTACTATCTCAGAGAGCGCTACTATGATCCGTCGAGCGGACGCTTCCTCCAAGCTGACCCGATCGGCTTCGAAAGCGGCGATGAGAACCTCTATCGGTACGTCCTGAACAATCCGCTGCAGTACACCGATCCATGGGGGCTAGCGCCAACTCCGCCGACGGTGAGCCCAAATCCGGAGTTTCCGATTCCTGCGCCAAATCCAACACCGACACCCACGCCCACCCCGACGCCCGCAGTACCAGCACCAAAGGAGGGCCATCCTGATTTTATCGGGCCATTGCCGCCATTACCTTGGTATGAGAGACTTCCGAGTCTATTGCCTAGCCTGCTGCGGAAATTCATACGTGAAAATTTTCCAACTGATCCGAATGATCCGTCTAATAAACCTATGCCTGCGCACAAACCCGAGATGAATCAGCATGGTGATGCCGGCGGGAGCTGCCCAAGTGCCTGACACCGATGTTACTCGGAAAGCGAAGGCGACGAAGCTGCTCCTGCAGGGACTGCTGCTTGGGGCTTGCTACGTAGCAGCCCGATACGTGGTGTACGTTTACGTTTGGAGCGACGGCCTCGAAGGAGCAGGTCTCGGACGACAGCTCATTCTTACACCAGCTCGGTTAGTTGCATTAGCGGCAGTCCTTTGGGTGCTTCGACCGAGCTCAAACAAGATCCTTCTCGGCACCCACCTTCACGGAATGAAAAGCGCCGCGATAGCCACAGCGATTTTTTTATCGGCTTCGGCTCTGGACTTGGTTGGCTATGGCTTCACGTACTGGCCTGGGATGAAACTGTGGTTAACTTTTTGCTTTATCAACATCTTCGTCAGCCTGTTCGAGGAGTTTCTCTTCCGTGGCTTGCTCCTCAATTCGCTCGTGGATCTTTTTGCCGCTAGAACGGCTGTACTGATCTCAGCGGCTTTGTTTGCTGCATATCACTTTGGCGTAACCCCACCACAGGCTTGGCCAGGGCACGTAGCATTTGGTCTAGTCATGGGCTTTGCTTTGGCTATTCTTGGCAGCACTGGTGCGAACTTTCCATCGTTCTGGCCGGAGCAGCGGCATATTGGTGGCGAAGCCCAGCGAGTGCAAAAATCAAAACTCACGTGTTGTAGATGCGCGGTTATTTCGCAAGCGCCGAAACAACCGCCACCCGATAAAGACCAGCAATCGCCCGAGCCTTCTTCTCAACGGCCCCGGGCTCGGCGGCTTTGCCGGTCAGCACCAACCCCTGCTCGGCCACCTCGACCTTGACGCCGGGGTCACCCAGCTTCTCCTTGACCGACGCCGCGATCTTCTTCATCAGCGCGGCGGAATTCCGGACGAGCACCAGAAGAAACGCCTTGTAGGCCAGGTCCTCTCGCACCTCGGCGAGCCGCTCGACCTCGGCCATCGTGCCGAGCTCGCCCGTGATGTTGATGTGGTCGTGCACGAGAGCGACTTTGATGCCCGGGACGTCCTTGAAAAGCGCCGTCAGCTCGTCGGCGCGCTTGGGAAGATCGGCCGAGAGCACGAAGACGTCGAGGATGAGGCGGATGTCGCCCCGCTCGTCGCGGATCACGATGTTGCTCTCGCCCGGCTTGACGGGCGTGAAGATGAGCTGCTTTTTATCTTTCGAGTACTGGATCTCGACTAGCGCCATATTGCCCAGCCGGATGCACTCGCGCGAGTTCGAGCAGGGCTCGAAGCTCAGGTCGAGCACGCGCTGGAGACCGGCGACGAGCAGCAGCTCCTGGTGCTCGGCTTTCTTTTCGGAGTTGCTCGAGGCCAGCACGGCGTGCGCGCTCGAGGCGGGCACGAGCAGAAAAACCAGCAGCAGGAGAGTTTTCGTCATGCCCTATTTTATCAATCTTTGCGGCGAAGGTCGACGACGTCATCGACGACGGGCGCGGCCACGGCGGTGGCTGCCGCTTTTCTGGCATCCGGGCCCGCGGCCGGCGGAGCCGCCGCGAGCGGGGCGCCGCGCGAGCGGTAGACGCGGGCGTTGAAGGCGGTCAGGGCCTGGGTCAGCTCGCGGTAGCGCTTGCCGTCTTTTTTGACGAGGCCCAGGTTCTCGCGGCGCTTGTCGTCGCCGTCGGCGTCGCGCCAGCTCTCCCAGTGCGCCCCGATGACGAAGGGCATGTTGTAAAGCGACGCGAGCACGTTGTAGGCCTGGGTCGCGCGCGACTCCTGGGTGCCGACCGAGCGCGTGAAGCTCTCCCAGCTCGGCGACTCGCTCGACGCGGTCGCGTACAGGCCCGAGTCGCGGGCCGGTACGCTCAGGCCGGTGGCGATCACCGGGCGACCGCTCGAGGCATAGACCAGCTCGAGCATCGCGAGCTCGGCCGGGCTCAGCCCCGCCGTCACGTCGGCCGGGTGAACCGTCACGGCCACCGCGTCGAAGGGGGCGAAAAGGTCGAGATACGGAGCCGCGTCGACGAGCCCCCGCCCCGCCTCGAGCCGGGGCGAGAACACGAGGTGGCCCGGGTCTTCCTCGCGAACGATCGACGCCGTGAGCTGCACGTAGCGCGCGACCGTCTCGCGCGCGAAGAGCTTGAAGTCGCGCAGCATCGTCTGCGCGGTTTGCGCGCCCGACGACGGCTGCGGATCGGGCTTGTCGGCGACCAGGGCGTCGTACGAGGCGTAGCTCGTGCCCCACGCCGCGTTCAGGTCGCGAATCACCGGATAGCGCGCGCCGAGAAAACGGACGAACGCCTTCGAGGCCGAGGGCGACCACACGCGGCGGTAAAGCTCGGCGAAGCTCGGCAGATCATCGACGTAGTAGCCGACGA
>JACQAX010000088.1 GCA_016194795.1 Deltaproteobacteria bacterium
GGCTTTCCGGTTTTCGAAGCCAGCACGTAATCGGACTCGAGCATCTTCGCGCCTCGAAACACGCTGACAACCCGACGGTCGAGGGTGCTGCCGGGATGCGAGGCCCACTCGAACGTCCGGCTGACGAGGGCCTCGCCGCGCCCGAAAAGCTCGGTTGAGCTCGAGACGAGCCGCGCGCCCTCGTAGGTGTCGCACTTTTCGGTGCGGCGATCGGCGGAAACCGTGAAGACCGCCCGAAGAGGCGGCTTTCGCGAGAGGTCGATGGATTCGTGGTACACGAGCCGACCGCCGGCGTCGTAGCGGCGCATCTCGTCGGCCCGTCCCGCGCCGGTCGTTTCGAGCTCGCTTACCTTGGTGCGAAAAAAAGTCTGCCAGGCATCCTGATCATCGGCGCGCGCGCGCGCCGATTCGAACGCCTGCCCGAAAACCAGCAGTGCCGGAAGAACCCACCTCCACCCCATGCCCTTTTATTTTAGCACTGTCCGGGGGCGGGGGCCCGAGAGCGTGGCCGGACGCGGACTTAGCCCGGCGGCGGCTGCAACGAGCTCCGAGACGGCGATGCCGATCGCCGCCCCCGCGAGGGTGTCGGCGAAGTAATGTTTCCAAAGCGCGACCCGGGTAAGCGCGACGACGCATGCGCCCGCGAAAAACGCGACCTGCGCCCCCCGGCTTTTCGTGTTCAGGATGGCGAACCAGGCTACCGCGAAGACGGCCGTCGAGTGCCCCGAGGGGAAGCTCGAGAAATCCTTGTTCGTCGTGAACCAGTGGAAGATGTTGAGATCGGCCGACGAGTAGCGCGTGTCTCCCTCGGTGTAGGGCCGAGGCCGCCCGATCGAGATCTTGAGAAGCTGCGTGAGGATTCCAGACGCGAGCAGCGAGCCCAGCGCCAGCAGCGGCAGCTTGGCCGCCCGCTGGCGCGAAGCGCGCGCGCGCGCCAGCGCGGCACGCGCGGCCGCGACGACCAGGCACGCGGGGATGAGAAACCGGCCGTCTCCCAGAATGGTGAGGATCTGCAGCAACGGATCGTACGGCCGCATGTATTCGTGGAACGCGTCGGTCGTCGGGCGGTCGACGCCGAGCGAGAGCGAGACGACCGCGACGACGAAGGCGACCGCCGCGACGCAGGCGGGGTGTTGGGCGCGTCGCCAGAGCTCTTGCCACCGCGGTGGCTTCTTGGAAGGCATCGCTTCAAGTTTACATCGAAGCCTGCCGTCAGTTCTACGTTTTTGCTGCAATGGCCGCCCGAGCTCAGCGCGCTAGTCGCTCGAACGTCCCGCGAGCGATGGGCCGCCCTCGCAGCTATAGTCGGTTTGGACGTCTTCCTGCGCGCAGCGGGCGGGTGCCGGCGAGCAAAGCTCGTCGAGGCGGAAGAGATCCGTCGGCGTCATCCCGGCGGCAAGCCCCGCGTCGACGTAGCTTTCCTTCGGCAGAAGGCGCGGGGTCACGGGAAGCGAGCCGCGCCACTGCGCGTACTCGTGGCAGATGCGGCAGCTGAAGCCGATGAGATGCTCGCGCACCATCTGGGAAACCTCGTTGGTGTAATGCGAGAGGTTCTGGAGCTCGTCCCAGTCGGGCGTGACGTAGTCGGCCCAATCGAACGAGCGGCTGCCGAGGATGCGAACCCGGCCCGAGTAGGTTCGATAGATCGAGTAGAGCGCGCGCTCGTCGCCGACCAGGTTCTTGAAGAAAACGTAGCCGGCATGGTTGGCCGCGAGGTCGCCGTAAGAGAACACGCCCGTCGTGGCCAGACCGAAAGACCCGAGCTCCGTGCCCGTGCCGAAGCGAATCGCCGCTGCTTCGTCGCGCCCATGGTCGCTCTTGAGCCAGTAGTCGTAGCCCTGATCGATGAAATGGCCGATCTTGTCGGAGCCGATGAGCACGCCGCCGACGCTGAACGAGTTGGCCGACGTGTAGCCGAGAAACGTATCCGTGTAGCTGAAGACCGCGGCGCTGACCAGGCCCTCGCCGGCCCTGAGGTGGCGCGGGTAGCGGTCGTAGAGATGCAGGTGGCGGCCCCGGTACCGCGGCATCGTGGCGTAGCCGAGCGGCGCCAGCGTGTTTTCCATCCACCGTTCAATCATGAGGGTGGCGTTGAGCGTTCGCTTGAGGCCTTTGAAGCGCTCGCGAACCCTTTGGCGGAAGCGGTCGCCGATCTTCGCATCGGACCAGCTGGTGTCGACTTCCGACTGAGTCTGGCGCCGCGCGAACTCGAGCTGTCGTCCAACGAGCTGGTTGAGGATCGCGGTCGCATCGGTGCGCTCGGCCTTGCGGCAGGTCAGCTGGTCGGTCTCCATGGCGATCGCGGGCGCGAGCTGGACGAGCCCGCTCGTCAAAAGCAGGAATAGTGGCATCATGGGCCGTAAATCGCATAGCCGAGTAATTAAGTCTATTAAAATGAATGCACCGCGTAAAAACAGTTGAGAATGGAGGTCGGTCAGTATATAACGCAACGCATCATGAAAATTAAACGTTTGATCTCGACCGCTTGGGCTTTTGGTCTCGTGTGCGCTTTGGGTGCTGCATTCGTCGGCTGCGTGGATGGTAACCCGGCTTATAACGACATTACCGTCGACCAGTCGCTTCGCGTGGTGCCGACCAAAGACCTGAGCGCGGTGCGCGCCGGAAGGTTTTCGACGAGCGATTATTCCGCCACCGGCGGCGACCCGTATCGCGACGGCTCGTACGTGATCGAAGATCAGGTCACGGTTTCGCTGAGCGTCCTCAACTCGGCCCCCAGCACGAATCGCCTCGACATCGACAACAACCACCCGCGCGTCAACGGCACGGTCAACGACGTCGCCCATCTCCAGCTCGTGATCGAGACGGCCGACCCGGCGCAGATCTCCTTCGTGCGCGTCAACGGCATGCCGGTCGTCGCCGCCGACTTCACCTTCGCTTCTCCCAAGATCCTCGACCAGCTCGAGCTCGAATCGGGTGGGCGCCTTCCGGGCTTCTTCGCGCTGCTCGACCTCGGCGCGCTCAAGGCCGGTGACGTTCGCACGCTCGAGATCGACATCGCAGCCAATCCCGGCGCCAAGCTCCACTTCGACGCCTTCGGCGGCGTCTGGGGCGGCCGCGTGCTCACGAACTCGGCCACGACGGGCACCTCGGTGCTCTTCACGCCGGTTCAGCCGCCCACGCTCCACCAGCTCGCGGTGACGCTTGATGGTGCAGGGCAGGGACGCGTCGTCTCGACGCCGGCCGGCATCGACTGCGGCACGAACTGCAGCGCCTCGTTCGTCGCGGGCACCGAAGTGTCGCTCAAGGCCACGCCCGAAGCCGGCTCGTATTTCGCCGGCTGGGACGGCGCTTGCGCCGGCACGCAGGGCGACACGTGCACGCTCACGCTCAACGACGCCGCGGGCGCGAGCGCCCGTTTCGCTCACGTGGTGCCGCAGCAGTACGCGCTCAACGTGCGCGCGGCCGACGCCGACGGCACGACCTCGCACATCTCGGTGAGCTCGAACCCGAGCGGCATCATCAACTGCGTGGGCGACTGCACGGCGAGCTTCGTCGAAGGCACGCTCGTCACCCTCACCGCCGACATCGACTCGCACGGCTACGGCGAGAGCGGCGGCGTGTTCCTCGGCTGGGGCGGCGACTGCGCCTTCGCCGGCTCGTCGAAAACCTGCACGGTCGCGATGAACGCGATCAAGAACGTCACCGTCGAGTGCGCGTGCGTCGACCACTTCACGCTCACGGCGACGAAGACCTACGCTCCGGCCGGCGCGGCCGATGGCGTTTTCCACCTTCCGGTCGAGGCGAGCCTCGTCATCCCGCCCGTCGTCGACGTCTCGTCGGGCAACGCCGGCAACTTCTGGGCGACGATCGACTTCGGCGGCCAGCTCTGCTGCTACAAAGGGCAGGCAAGCCTCGAGCATCCGGTCAACCCGGGCGACGTGGCCGCCGGCCTCCAGTACAGCTTCACGAAGTGCATCGCGAAGTCCTCGGTCGCGACCACGCAGGCCAGCGGCGACGTCACGCTGCACGTTGAGTACGGCGACGACACGCAGCCGACGGCCACCGTGAAAACGATCTATATCAACAGCTGGAACAACCCCTAAGCCGGGCAGGATGCAGAACATGAAAACGAATATGATGATTTTGACCGCTTTCTTCGCCCTGGCGGGAGCCGCTTCCGCCAACGACGACGTCTTCAGCTACACCGGCACCGGCGTCGACATCGGCGGCGAGTACGAGGTCGAGGCGCTCAGCACGACCGTTCCGAAAACCAACGACGCATCGTCTCCGACGCACGCTCGCGATACGAGCCGCAGCGGCCCGCGCGTGGTGCTTTCGTTCCACGGCGTGCAGACCCAGCTGCTGTTCGCCGGCCACGGCCGCGCGAACCTGACCTTCCTGCCGCTTTCGGCCGAGCTCGACGTCACGGGCGGCGTGCCCGATGGCTTCGGCCAGGTGAGCGGCGCGCAGGGCTCGCAGATCGTCCGCAAGGCCGTCGGCGCCCTCATTGAAACGGCGTACGAGCCCGAAACGGGCATCGTCTCGTTCCGTGGCAAGCTGGCGCGCGTCGACTACGACCGCGACAAGGGCTTCTGGGACTGGAAAGCCCTTCAGGCCGAAGTCGTCATCAAGAAAATGTACCCGCTCGCCAACGGCTCCGTCGCGTTCGACCTCGAAGTCAGCGCCGGCGTCGGCTTCGGCGGCGTCTACATGAACGGCCTGGCCGATCTCGAAAAGGCGCTCGGCGCGGCTCCCGCGTCGAACTCGGCGCTCACCCTCAATCCGATGGCCGCCATGCGCGTGGGCTTCCACGGCGCCGACTGGCGCGTGGGTCTCGCCAGCACGTTCGAAGAGCGCGTCGGCCTTTCGGGCGGCTCCTCCTACCTCGGCAACGCCGCAAGCGTTCGCAGCGAGCACGTCAACGTGGCCATCGACGGGCAGTACACGTTTTTCCGGCAGGGGACGGGCGCCAGCGCGCGCACGTTCAGCGTTTTCGTGAACGCCGGTTACGACTACGACAACCTCACGCTCAGCCACATGTTCTTCGGCACGAACGACGCGTTCAACTCGTTCCGCGTGCTCGTCGGCGTTCGCGGCACGTTCTGATCGACTGACGCGCGACCAGTCCTTGAACAGGTTTCGGGCTAAACTGCTTGAATTTAGGCAGTGGAATGCCCTCTTGTTCCGCGACCCTGCTGCAAAATGAAGCACTCGCTTCATTTGGAGCGTGTTTTGCAACTCTTGAGTTCACACAAGGGAGAGAGTTGCATGAAGATGTCCATCGGGATCGTGGTCCTCGTTTCCTCGTTCTTTCTGACCGGCGCGGCGTGGGCCGCGGAGCCGAAAATCACGCTCAGCTGCGACGTGATCTCGTACGTCACGATGCCGGGTCAGAAGGCGCCCAAGGAAGTGGTCGAGGGCACATTCAGCGCGGTGACGGCTTCGTCGCCCGAGGAGTCGCTGATCGTCCGCGGCGCCGTCGGCCGCGGCAACGCGATGCTGGCGAGGATTTACGTGTTCGCGCCGTTCGAATGGCGCCCGGCGACCCAGGAGTACAAGGTGAGCGAGCGCCTCGCGTGGCTGAACCTCGAGATCGAAGGGCAGCCGACGGTGTTCGGCGGCGGACTGGTCTCCACCAAGGGCGCGTCGGCGTATCTGTCGGCGGCGTACGCCGGCGGCATGAAGGCGGCTACCGGCGATACGATCCACGAGCTCGGCGTGAAATGCAGGTTGGATCAGCCCGCCGTCGCGGTCTCCAAGAACGAGCCGAAGATCGAGGAGGCCCAGCAGCCGAAGTCGATCCCGGCGAATTGCTACTACAGCGGCTCGACGTACATGTTCGTGTGCGACGCTTGTCCTCAGGGTTACGAGCAGAACGGAGACGCCTGCGAGCGCCGCGAAGCGAAGAAAGTCGGGGCTAATTGAATGAAGCGTCTTGTATTGATCCTGGCTTTCACCGTTCTGAGCGCGCTCCCGGCCATCGCCCGGCAGGCCCCCAAGGGTAAGGACGCGTACCGCAAGTACACGTACTGCCGGAGCTCCGACGGG
This sequence comes from Deltaproteobacteria bacterium, assembly GCA_016194795.1. GTDB lineage: Bacteria > Bdellovibrionota > UBA1018 > UBA1018 > UBA923 > JACQAX01. The sequence goes on from JACQAX010000088.1 coordinate 6,010, forward strand.
CTTGTTCAGTATGAGTTCAACGAGAACTACAGCTACAACGACAAGTGGACGATCGGAAGAGAACTGTACACGACCGATCCCAGGCTCAGCCCCGGCCTCGTCTCGCGCCCGCTCTCGGATCTGGTGATCCGGGAGACTCGAATGGGCCTGAGCTCGTCGATACGTCCGTATGAGTACGGCGGCGACTCGATCGCCCGGCCTTTCGTCAAGCTGGTGGTCATCAAGCCCGCGAAGGGCAAGGAGACGAGCTTCGGAGACCAGCCGATCAAGCGCCTCCTCGTCTGCGACGAGGAAGTGGAAACGTTATGATGAGAAACTTACTGAAGGAGCCCCAAATGAAAAAGCTGTTCCCCGTCGTGACTGGTGTTTTTGGCCTGCTGAGCTCGATGGTCGTGCTTGCGGATTGTCCCCGGAGCTTTCAGGAGGCCGCGACGATCGGCCCTAAAATCCTGGTCAAAGCCGCGGCCGCGCAGCTCGCAAGCAGCGGGATCACCGATTTCAGCCAACAAGGCATGGGATCGGCCACCACCAGCTTCGACGACGGGGCTGGAACGGCCTATCTCATCCAAGCCAGCTCCCAGGACGGAACGCAGGTTTTGAGCGGCGTTCTGAAATGCGACGCACGCACGAACCGCTTCATGGTCTCGGCGCTCAACTGGCACAAACCCATGGGCAGTGGCGTGATCGGCGGTCCGTTCGATCCCTCGGTGGTTGCCTCCAAGATCGACGCTGAGGCCATGCTGAAAACGGCGCCGGCGTCGGCGACGGAAAACGGCAAGCAGGCCGAAGCGCAGGGCAAGCAAGCGGCACGCTGACCGCGTCTACCTTTCGATCAGGCTGATCTTGCGCCCGCAGCAGCCGAGCAGCTCGGAGAGGATCTGAGCCCAGCTCTTCCTGTCGCAGCAGGCCTGTTTCCTGGACGAGCCTTTGAGGGCTTTGCTTTCGTTCTTCTTGTTGCTCTTCGACATACGGTACTCCTTTGTTCGATTCACGGTCAGTCGCAGCAGGTCTTCAAGCGATCGACGAACGAGCCGATCCCCTTGGTGAAGTGCTGGATGGTTTTGGCTCCGAGCCGGTAGCGCGAGCAGGGGCCTTCGCACTTGAGCTCGATCAGGCCCGCGGCTTTGAGCGCCTTGAGGTGCTGCGAGACGGTGGCCTGGGCCAGCGGCAGCTCGTCGACGAGGTCGCCGCAGCTGCATTCCTTTCTCCGGGCGAGGGTGTGCAGGATCGCCACGCGGGCCGGGTGGCCCAGGGCCTTGGCGAGCTCGGCCAGCTTGATGTCTTCCTTGTCGAACTGGTGCTTTTTCGAATGAGCCATATGTATCGTATATCGTAGATATACGATAAAGGCAAGCCTGAACGCATGGGACATGCCTTCGGCCGCAAGCGACATCCTGTCCCATCCCAGCCACGCGCCGTGGAAAAAACGCCGTTGTTTCGCGGGGCGTGCAGCTGGCCCGGCCGTTGCTAAAGATAAGACCATGGAGATGCGCCATTTCTCGTTTGCCGTGACGATCGTCCTGGCGCTGCTTTCAAGCAGCGAAGGCCAGGCGCGCTACTGCCTGTTTCCGCGCAGCGCCGCGCTCATGAAGTTTCGGGTCGAGAAGTTCCAGCGCCAGCGCTTCGCCACGACCGTGAACGCGCGGCTCGAGGCGTTTCTCGCGTCGATCTCCGAGATCGACCGCGCCGAGCTGCGCGAGTATCGGAAGCTCGAGCCCACGGAGCGGCTCCGGCTGCTCGTGAGCCTGCGCGCGCATCTCAGCTCGTTCAACAAGGACTTCCAAAGCGCCCGCTGCCAGCGCGGCTCGCCCGAATGGGAAGATGGCTACGTGAGCCCCAAGGCGTGCGTGGGAGAAGATGAGCAGGTGGTTGCCCAGCCGTATTTCCACCGCGGGCTGCGCCTGTTCGCCGACAGCGCGCTCATCTTCGTCGAGGGCTCCGCGCGCGACCGAAGCAAGGCCGAGTTCGTTCGCCAGGTCGGCGACTTTCCAGCCGGCGAGTACTTCGTGCGAGTCGCGCTCGGCGACATCGCCGAAGAGAAGGCCTGCATCACCGATGCGATGAGGGAGTTCATGAGCGGTTTTGGCGGCTTCGACGATTACGCGGGGTTGTACTCGACGTTGCCGCCGGAGTGTCTGCCGAAGGCGGCGCCGTCCGAGCGTTGAAGCGCGGCCTGTCCCGGGACAGGCTTGGTTCTGATAAGGTATATTATGTAAACTAAGAACGGTTTACGGCCTAGCGCCGCGTGAGGCGCCGGCCGCAGCGCGAGAGCTCGTCCTGTGGGATCCGCTCCAGTGGCCGCTCGGGAAGCCCCATCGCCCGGAGCCCGGTCTTCGCGAGCTCGAGCTGGCTCGGAGCCGTGCGCCGGATGAGCGCGCCTCCACGGTCGTGCGTGAGCCTGCGCGCGTGCTCGACGAACGACACGCTCGGGGTCTCGCGCGCGAGCCGTTCGGCCTCGGTGGCCACGCCAATCGCCCACGCGAGCTTGTTGCGCTCGACGGCCCACGCGGTCCGCGAGCGCGGCTCGATCTTGAGCTTCGCCGTTTCGCCGGGTCTGCCGAAGATCGGCACGTCGTCGAACGTGTCCTGGAGCCAGAGCACGTTACCTTCCTGGCCGGCGGCCACGAAGTGCTCGATGTCGTCGATCAAGAGGGCCCGCGACAGATCGACGTCGGCGATGAGCTTTCGCAGATCCTTCTTGAAGCGCTCGGGAAAGCGCGCGGTCTCGGGCGCGCCGGTCGGCGTGAGCAGCTCCTTGTCTCCTACCCTGTAAGGCTGGAACCTCTTGCCGGGTGGCGCGCGCGCGTTGATCCTGCGATAGAGCTCGTCGACGACCGCGCGGTTGCGCGTGGGCTCGCCACCGCTGAAGAAAGATATGCGAAACGGGGGCGTCTCGTGCAGCTTGAGCAGCACGTCCACGGCGTGGTCGCTAAACCGATACAGCTGGCCGTCGGCGACGATCACGTTCTCGCGCTCGAAGCCGGCCACCTCGGGTCGCGTTGCATAGATCAACGTCCAGTCGAGGTCGAAGACGACGTCGATGGGCGCCTCGGAGGCGATCGCGGGCAGCGCTGCGAGCGTGGCCCAGGCCAGCGCCAGGACCACGAAAAGCGTTCTCATCCGATAGACTGATCGACTTTCCGCAGTTAAAATGAAGTCATGCGCAATTTACTCGTCGTCACTATGATGATGGCCGCGTTTTGCCAGGCCGCCCCGGCAAAAGCCGCCGTGTCGGCCTCGTCGTTCTCGTTCAAGGGCGAGGCGCGCCTGCGCGTCGAAGGCGACGATCGAACCGACTTCGCCAACACCAAAGACTTCACCGTCCTGCGCGTGCGCCCCGGCGTCACGTTCACTCCCGACGTCACCCTCGACGTCTTCCTCGAGCCGCAGTTCTCGAAGACGTTCGGCGAGCCGCAGCTGAACGCCGCGACGACGACGGCCAACGCGAGCCAGACGACGAGCGGCACGACCTTCGACACGTCGCTCTCGGTGCACGAGGCCTACATCGATTACCATCCGTACGAAAACTTCTCGTTCATCGGCGGGCGCCAGATCCTCGACTACGGCGAAGGCCTGGTCGTGGGCCGCGCCGACTGGGGCAACGTGGGGCGCAGCTTCGATGCCCTGCGCACGCGCGTGACCCACAAGCGCGGCTTCTGGGACGTCTGGGCCTCCAAGCTCGTCGACAACAACACGACGGCGACCGGCACGGCCGACGACACCAACTTTTACGGCACTTACCTCTCGATGGAATTCGGCAAGCACCTCAAGGCGCTCGACCTGTACGCGTTTTATCAGCGCGACGGGCTTCCCCAGCATCTCTACGTGGGCGGCGTGCGCGCGAAGTCCGACATCCGGTGGTTCGATTACCGTCTCGAGGCGACCAAAGAGTACGGCGGCGCGGTTGCGTCGGGTGACGGCGCCTACCAGGCCGACCTCGAGCTCGGCGTGACGCTCAACACGTCCTTCCGTCCCCGCTTCGCCGTCGAGGGTTTCACCTCGGGGCGCAACTACAACCAGCTCTTTCCGAGCGGCCACGAGTTCCTGGGCTCGGCCGACATCTTCTCGCGCCGGAACATCTCGGGCGGCGTGTTTCACTTCAGCGGCGAGCCGTGGGACAACATCACCTTCCTGCTCGACTACCACCGCTTCTATCGCACCTCGACCGATACGGGCGCTTTCCGGTTCAACGGCACGGTGCTCGGCCTGCCGGCGCGTTCGGCCAACAACTACGTCGGCCAGGAGCTCGATTTCTTCTGGAAGTACCGCGTCTCGCGCGCGCTGAGCTTTTTTGCGGGCCTGGCGGGCTTTCTCAAGGGCGACTACCTCAACGACTCCTACGCGCAGGATTGGCGCCCCACGTTCTACTACGTGCAGCTCGAAGCGAAGTTCTGAGCCGAGTCAGTCACGTCAGGCGCGGGCGAGCACGAGCTCGAAGTTCACGATCGGCGCCATCGCGCCCAGAGTGCCTACGGCAAAGCCGGCGCCGCCGGGCGCGCCGAGAGCCTGCAGGCCGGCCAGCAGCGCGGCGCCGTGCGCGTCGGTGAGCTGGATGGTCGCGACCCACTGATCCGCGGCGGGGTGCGCGAGCTGGAGGCGGCTCAGGCCGCCTTTGAGCTTCCAGTAGGTGACCCACCCTTCCGGGAGCTCGAGCTTGAGCTCCGAGCCCCCCGGAGCGAAGGCGGCCGCGAGCTCGGCGTGGAGCTCGGCCACGAGCTCCGGCGGAAGCGCGACCTCGAGCTGGCTCTGGCGCGTCGGGTGCTGCGAGCGCGTGAGCTTGATGCCGGGCCGGGTTTTCCAGTTCAGGTACGCCATCGCTACTGGCGCCCCGTGCTCGTCGTCGGGCCGCTGGCCTGGACCGACAGATCCTTGAAATCCCACCAGTCGAGCGGTCCCGGGTCGAAGCCGCGGACGTTCTGGCGAATGAGACCCGTGATGCGCCCGTAGTAGAGCGGCACGGTCGCGACGCCGTCCTCGAGCAGGATCTTCTGCGCGGTGAAGTACGACTGCTCTCGCTCCATTCGCTTGGAGAGCGAGCGCGCGCCGGTCACGAGCTCGTCGTAATGCGGGTTCGACCAGCCATAGCGGTTGAGGCCCGAGTTGGTCAGAAAGACCGAGAAGAAGTTGTCCGGGTCCGGGAAATCGGCGCCCCAGAAGTTAATCTGCATCGCGTAGTCGGTATGCACCAGGCCCGGCGCGTAGTAGCGCTTGGGCTCGAGGATGTGGATGCGGACGTTGAGCCCCAGGTTGCGCTTGAGCTCGTCCTGGATGAACTGCGCGAGGATCACCTGGTCGTCGAACGACGGCGAGAGCAGATCGAGCGCGGGGAGCGTCGCGACCTCGAGCCCCGATTTCTTGAGCTCGGCCTTGGCCGCCTCGACGTTGAAGGGCAACCCCGCGTGGGTGGTGAAGGCCGCCATGCCCGGCGGAACGAAAGACGTCGCCGGCTGGTAGAGCCCCTCGAAGAGCTTGATGAGCTTCGAGCGGTCGACGGCCATCGCGACGGCGCGGCGAAGATAGGCGTTCGACATGGGGCCCTTGGCCGTGTTCATGCGCAGGTGCACGACGCGCATGTCGGGCCAGGTGCGGAAATCCTTGCGCGTCTTGAGGCGGTTGCGCTCGAGCGACGCGAGCTTCGGCGTGAAGTCGATGCGCCCGTCCTCGTACATCTTGAGCGCCATCGAGTCGTCGGCCACGAGCGCCACCTCGATCGTGTCGATGTTGCCCGTGTGCCCGTAGTAGTTCTGGTTGCGCTCCAGGCGGATGCTCCGCTGCGGCTCGTGCGCGGCGAGCGTGAACGGGCCGATCGTCACCATCGAGCCGGCTTTCGTCCAGTCCTGGCCTTCCGCGTCGATCAGGTCGGCGCGGATCGGATAGGTGGCGTAGAACGAAGGGATCCAGTACCAGTACGAGATCGCCGCGCGCAGCCGCACCTCGAGCGTCAGGTCGTCGAGCGCCTTCACGCCGACCTTCGAGAAGTCTTTGAGCGTCCCCTTGTGGAACGGCTCGGCTCCGTCGACGTCGAAAAGAAACGACGCGTACTTGGCCGCGGTCTCGGGCGCGAGCAGGCGCTTCCACGAGTCGACGAAGTGCTGCGCCTTGAGCGGAACGCCGTCGCTCCACTTCACGCCGCGGCGGAGGTGAAAGGTGTAGACGCGGTTGTCGGGGCTCGCGGCCCAGCTCGCGGCGAGCTGGGGCACGGGCTCGAGCTTGTTGTTGATCGCGACGAGCCCTTCCATGAGGTTGCGCACGATGAAGCCCTCGACCCAGGTCGACGCACGGGTCCAGTCGAGCGACTGCGGCTCGCCCAGCGCGCGCACGCGCAGGACGCGCGGGCTTACGGCGTGCGCCGGCGCGGACGCCGCCGACGTTGCAAGCACGGCTGCGATGAGGGTTGCGAGGATCGTCTTAGGCACCGCGGGCCCCCTAGCCTAACGCACGCTCGTCGCGCGCGTCACGGCCGCGTCTTTCCAGCGAAAGACGTAGAGGTTGCCGAAGTTCGAGAGCACGAACAGGTCCCGGTCCGACTGCACCGGCGACGACACGAAGCCGCTGCGCAGGCCCACGTTGTAGCGGTAAGCGAGCGAGCCGTCGCCCTTGTGGATGGCGTAGAAGTACTGCTGCGAGCTTCCGAACGCGAGATAGTTGTCGCGCTGGATGAGGTTCGTCGGCGTGCCCGTGTCGAGCTCGAACTTCCAGCCGATTCGGCCCGTCTCCTTGTTGATCGCGTAGATGTTGCCGTTGCTCGACGCGAGGTAGAGCGTCTTGTCGTCCATCAGCACCTTCTTGGAGCCGCCCACGTCGATGTGCCAGAGCACCTTCCCCTTGGCCCGATCGAGCGAATAGAGCTCGCCGTCGTACGACGGCACGTAAAGGTGCGCGCCGTCGAGCACGGCCTGCGCGTCGACGTCGGTGAACTTGGTTCCGCGATGGATGCGTTGCTCCCAGATCAGGTTGCCGTCGCTGGCGTTGAGCGTGACGAGGTAACCGTCGCTGAATCCCACGTGCACCATCGCGCCTTCCACGGTGGGCGTGGAGTTGCCGTGCACGGTCGTGATGTAGCTGCCGCCGCGTTTGTAGTGCCAGATCCACTTGCCGCTGCTCTGGTCGAGGCAGTAGACGACGTCGTCGCTCGCGGTCACGTAGACGCGTCGGTTGACGACGGTCGCGCGCGCGTAGACCGGGGCCTTCGTCTCGTATTTCCACAGGACCTTGCCGAACTCGGCGTCGAGCGCGTAGAAGCTGCCGTCGTTGGCGCCGAAGTAGAGCGTGTTGCCCTCGAGGGTGAGCTCGCTCGAGACGCCGTTCTTCACCAGGAACTGCCACTTGCGGCGGAAGCTCGCGCGCTCGAAGGCCTCGACCCCTTTGGTCTCGGTGGCGACGAAGACGTTGTCTTTCGTCACCGCGGGGCTGCCGAACTCGACGGGGTCCTGGCCCGCGTCGAGGATGTGGTCGCGCGAGATGTAGACGTAGCCACGCTCGATCGGCGGGTTGCCGAGCTTCGTCGAGCGGTAGAGGTTGCGGGAGCCGCAACCGCCGAAGGCGCCGAGCAACGCGGCGGCTGCCAGGATCGTGAGCCCGAGCTTTTGTGTCATGTCGGAGTGCCTTTTCTTACTTGAGGTGCGAGATTTCTGCTTCGGCCTGCTTGGAGGTCGGCGTGTTCGGAAAATCCTTCACGACTTGCTGGTACTGCTCGAGCGCCCGCGGCTTGTCGCCTTTGAGCGCGTAGTTGCGCGCCAGGGCCATCTCGGCGTCGGACTTGAGCATCGAGTTGCCGGAAGCGACGACCTGGCGCAGCGCCTCGATCGCGCCGTCGTGGTTCTTGAGATTCTCGTAGGCGAACGCGAGCGAGTACTGCGCGATCGGCTTGGCGGCCCGGGGCCTGGCCGAGTCGACGGCCTGCTTGTACTGCTCCGCGGCCTGCTGGTACTGGCCGTAGCGGAAGCTCATGTCGCCGAGCAGGAGACGGGCCTCGAAAGCGGCGCGCGAGCCGCTGAAGGTCGCCGCGACCTTCTCGACCTGGTCGAGCCCCGGCTTGGCGGCGGCGAGCACCTCGGCCGCGGGCTTGGCTTCCGCCCCCTTCGGGAGGTCTTTCAGCTTGGCGACCGCGTCGTCGACCGTCTTGCGCGCGTCGAACAGGGCAGAATCTGCCTCCTCGGCTTTCTTGTCCGAGTAGCTGTTCATGAAGGCGGCTCCGAGCCCGACCGCGAACAGGAGCGCCAGGCCGGCTAGAAACAGCCTGGAATTGTCGGCCAGATAGGCAAAGGCGGAGTTGATGCGTTCAAGAAACGCATCCGGGCGCTTCAGCGTCTTGCGGTCGAGATGAGTGCTCATGAGAAGAATCTCCAATTGCGTGGTATTTCATTCAGAGTTACCCTTGTTTCATGAGACTTTTCAAGCCCTTTATGGCGGTTTGTCTCTGGACCGGGCTCGCCCTGATCGGAGTGATGATCGGTGGCGTCACGATGCCTCCCACGGCGTCGGCCAAAGACCTTTCCGGACGTCTCGGAATCGGTTTCACCAACGACTTCTCGAACTCGACTGCGGCGCGCAACGTGCCCGCCGTGAGCGTGAAGTACGGCGCGTCGAAAGACCTGCACGTCCTGGGCGCCCTCGGCTTCAACACGCTCGATCCGGCGTCGTTCACGCTGGGCGGCAAGATCTTCAAGAACATCTTTTACGAGACAAACCTCAACTTCTACAGCTCGGTCGGCCTCGCCTATCTCAAAGACGCCAAGTCGGGTATCGAGATCCTCGGCGTGCTCGGCTGCGAGTTTTTTATTCCGGGAATCGACAGTCTGGGATTGCTGTTCGAGACCGGGGTGAGCGCCAGCAACGTCACGGGAAGCTTCGCGATCAAGACGGTGGGCTACACCTTCATCAATGCAGGGATGCATTTTTATTTCTAAGAGACGCTTTCGACAACTTCTGCTCGTCGCTTTCGCGCTGGCCGCGTGGTGCGCGCTCGCGCCGCGCTCGGCCCTGGCGATCGACCAGACGCAGCAGCAGCCCGGCGCGCCCAAAAAGCCGACCGACGAGTATCAGACCGGCGACGACATCATCTCGGGCCCCTTCTCCGAGTACGGCGAGTTCGATTCGAGCGAGGACGAGGAAGCCGACGAGAAATATTTTCAGTACGGAAGATTTTTCGGCGTGGGCCTCGGCGTCGGCGAGACGACGGCGACCGGCAATGCCGGCAAGCTCTACCAGGGCGGCTTCCCGACGATCGCGCTCCGCATCGACTACTGGTTCGACTTCCAGTTCGCGCTGCGAATGGAGATCGAGAACTCCAAGCACAGCTACAACGTCGCGCCCGACGGCCTGACCGACGTCAACTTCTTTCGCGTGCTCTTCCAGATCCGCTATTACTTCGACACGCGCGACCTATCGGCGCCGATCACGTTCATCGGCCCTCATCTGTTCGCGGGGGGCGGCTTCTACCAGCGCACCGACAACGTCGGCTCGGGCGAGGCCACGTCCGCGACGCAGGGCTCGGTCCAGCAGACCCAGTCGTTCGGCTTCACCTTCGGCGGCGGCTTCGAGCTCACCCTGAAGCCCAAGAAAACCTATCTCCAGCTCGAGGCCAGCGCGCACATGGTTCAGTTCGGCGACGACTTCGATCCCAAGTTCAAGGCCGCCGGCATTCCCGATCGTACCGGCACGTGGCTGCAGGCCATGATCGGGATCATGTGGACCTGGTAAGCGGCCAGTGAGCGGTCAGCTGTCTTTCCGAAGCCGCTTCGAAGGCGAACGCTTGCGCTCTTTGAACACCAGCTTGATCGGCGAAGCCATCCACCCATACCGCTCCCGCAGCTGATTCTTCACGTGCCGCTCGAAAGCGAAGTGGACCTTGCGGATGTCGTTGACCTGAATCGTGATCGTCGGCGGATTCTTGGCCGTCTGGGTCGCGTAATAAAGGCGAAGCCCGGAAGCATTGTTGGCGCCCTCGAGCAGCTCGATGAACCGATTGAGCTCGCCCGTCGGCGCGGTGACGAAACGCTGGGTGAGGATCTCGTCGACGAGATCCCAAAGCGACTCGAGCCCCTGCCCGCTCTTGGCGCTGATGAACAGCACGGGGGCGAACTCGAGAAACGAAAGCTCCTCGCGCAGGCGCTCGGCGTACTTGTCGCGCTCGACCTTGCACAGGTCCCACTTGTTGACGACGATCACGACGGGCTTGGCCGCCTTGACGAGCTCGCCGGCGACCTTCTCGTCCTGGTCGGTGACGCCCTCGTAGCCGTCGAGCATCAGAAACGACACGTCGACGTCGTTGACCGACTTCAGCGCCTGGACGACGCTGAGGACTTCGACGCCCTTTTCGGTTTTCGAGCGGCGGCGGATGCCGGCCGTGTCGAGGATGCGATAATATTTTCCGTCGCGCGTGAAGTCGGTGTCGACCGTGTCGACGGTCGTGCCCGCGATCGGGCTCGTGATCATGCGCTGCTCGCCCAGGAGCTGGTTGACGAGCGTGCTCTTGCCCACGTTGGGACGGCCGTACACGCCGAGCCTGATCGGGCGGTTCTGCGAGATGCCGCGGCCCTGCTCGATGACGAGCGCGGCTTCGGCGTGGATGTCCTCGTCGACCTCGTGGTCGACGCCCTCGGCGCCGTGGAAAAGCTCTTCAAGGATGCGGTTGCGCAGGTCCTCGATGCCCGAGTTGTGCTCGGCCGACGTGGGGAGGGCCTCGCCCCAGCCGAGCTTGGAAACTTCGAGCTGGGCGTTCTCCTCGACGCGGCCTTCGATCTTGGCCAGCACGAGCACGACGGGCTTGCCGGCGCCGCGCACCAGGCGCGCGAGCACCTCGTCGCCCGGCGTGAGGTCTTCGCGCCCGTCGACGACGAACAGCACGAGGTCGGCCGTCTTGAGATATTCGACGGCCGCTTCGGTCGCCAGCTTCTTGAGCGTCTCGGCGTCGCTCATCTTCTTGTCTTTGGCGTCGAGGCGCTTGCGCTCCCAGAACTCGAGGCCGGCGAGGTCGGCGAGCTCGATGCGGTGCGATTCCCAGTTCACTTCGAAGCGGGAGACGTCGCGCGTGACGCCCGGCTGGTCGAGGACGATGGCCTTCTTGCGGCCGATCATGCGGTTGAAGAGCGAGCTCTTGCCGACGTTCGGGCGCCCGACGAAACAGACCCTGCGGACCTTATTTGCTTCCGCCATACCCGAACCTTTCGACCCAGCGGCTCTCGCGCGCCCAGTGCGGCGTGACCTTCACCTTGAGGCTGAGAAAAACCTTCTTGCCGATCAGCTTCTCGATCTTCTCGCGCGCCTTCGTGCCGATCGACTTGATCTTCGAGCCTTTGGCGCCGAGCACGACGGCCTTCTGGCTGTCGCGCTCGACGTGGAGCACGGCTTCGATGCGCGTCAGCTTGGGGTCCGACTCGTTGAACGACTCGATCTGCACGGCGATCGAGTACGGGATCTCGGCTCCAAGCTGCATGAAGCACTGCTCGCGGATGAACTCGGAGGCGAAGTCGCGCAGGTTCTGGTCGGTCAGCGCGTCCTCGTCGAAGAGCGCGCCCTTCTCCCCTTCGGGCAGGGCGGCTTTGACGGCCTCGAGCCATTCGTCGACGCCCTCGCCGCTCGCCACCGAGATCCAGCGCGCTTCGAGCGGACGCTCGAACCATTCCGCGATCAGCGGCAGCACGGCGCCTTCGATCTCGGCGCGGTATTCGGGCTTGCGGAGCAGATCGGCCTTATTGAAGGTGGGAATCACGGGAAGCTTCAGCGGAAGCGTTCCGCACTCGCGCTCGAGCACGTTCTTGATCGCGTCGAGGCCGAGATCGATCTCGCCGCCCTGGCGCGCGAGCGAAAGCGCGCGCGTGGCGTTTTTGGAGAGCGCCGAGTTCAGCGCCTTCGTGCCCTCTTGCAGGCCGGGCGTGTCGGTGATGACGGCCTCGAGGTCGGGGCGCGCGATGTAGCCGCGCAGCAGCTGCCAGGTCGTCTGCGCCTTGGGCGTGACGATGGCCAGGCTTTCGCCCACGAATTTATTGAGCAGGCTCGATTTCCCGGCGTTCGGGAGGCCGAGCAATGTGATGAATCCGGACTTCAATTTCGTCATAAGAGCTGGATGGCTCTTTTAGCACGCGGAGCGTAATCCGGGATAGGCCAAATTGCTGACGAAGCCACTCAAGATTTTGGCCGCCCGGGCCTTTAAGGCGACCCGCAAGGCGCTCTGAAGTGCTTAATTCTACAACGCTTTCGCGCAAGCTCTCGGAGCCAAGGCGGTCTCTGAGCAAGCGAACGGCCTTCGAACGCAGCAGACGGCCCCTCACCAGGTCTCCAAAAGCCGGATGAAACGGCCCCGCCACGACCGATGCTCCCAGAAGCTCGTTGGGCTGAAGTCCCAGGCGGACCACGCCGATTCCGGCCGTTTCGAAGCGCTCCACGAGCGCCGCGGCCCGCTCAACGGCAGCCTCGAGCCCGAGCGGCTCGAGCTCACCGCGCCCCCACGCGTCGGCCAGTGGCGTGTCTTTGAGCACGAGCAGCGGGTGGATGCGCACGAAGTCGGGCTTGAGGTCGAGCACCCAGCGCGCGAGCCGGGCGTCGTACTCGGCGGCGTTGCCCTCGCCGGGGCAGCCGATCATCAGATGCAGGCCGACTTGCAGGCCCAGCCGGCGGAGCGCCCCGACCGCGGCGGCGGTGTCGTCCGGGGAGTGCGAGCGGCCGAGCGCGCTCAGGACCGCCGGGCTCCACGACTGCGCTCCGAGCTCGACGACGCCAAGCCGGTACTCGTCGCGCAGGCGCGCAAGCCAGCGCTCGCCGCCGTCGGGCAGGATCGCGTCGGGACGAGTCGCCACGCGCACGCCGCCGATGCGGCCGTCGCGCAGGTACGGGAGCGCCGCCTCGAGATAAAGAAGCTGCCGCGGACGCGCGAGCGCCGTGAACGTGCCGCCGTAGAAAGCGATCTCGGAGGCCGCGCCGCCGGTGGCGAGGTGCGCTTCGATCGTCCGCGTGATCGCGCGCGCGGCCACGGGCTCGCCGCCGCTCACGCCCTGGTCGCAGAAGGCGCAGCGCTCGGGGCAGCCGCCGTGGGGCGTGAAGATCGAGATGATCATTTGCCGGGCTTCGAGAGCAGCTGGTCGAGCGCGATCTTCGCGGCGCTCTGCTCGGCTTCCTTCTTGCTCTTGCCGGTGGCGGTCGCGGCGACCGCCCCGTTGATGACGAGCTGGATCTCGAACGTCTTGTCGTGGTCGGGGCCGCTCGACGTCAGGACGTCGTAGCGCGGGGCCGCCTTGAAGCGGGCCTGCACCACCTCCTGAAGGCGCGTCTTGAAGTCCGAGAGCGACGTGGCGTCGCGGCTCGTGCGCACGCGCTCCTTGAAGAGCGCGCGCACCCACTCGTCGGCGGCATGAAAGCCGCCATCGACGAACACGGCGGCGACGATGGCCTCGAAGGTGCTCGCCAGGATGCTGTCTTTCTCGCGCCCGCCCGTGTGCTGCTCGCCTTTGCCCAGCCAGACGTGCTCGCCGAGCTTGAGGTCGCGCGCGACGCGCGCCAGGCTCTTCTCGTTGACGAGCCCCGCGCGCAGCTTGGAGAGATCCCCCTCGGAGCACTCCGGAAAGCTCTCGAGCAGGATCTGCGAGATGCTGAGGTCGAGGATCGCGTCGCCCAGGAACTCGAAGCGCTCGTTGTCGCGCGTGTCAATGCGCTCGGCCGAGCGGTGCTCGTTGCCGTACGACTTGTGGATGCACGCGAGCTCGAGCAGCGAAGGGTTCTTGAAATCGTATCCCAGGCGTTGACTCAGCTCCGCTGCCGGCCTGGCCGGCAGCGCAGATGCAGGAACGCCCGACGTTCCGTTGGCTGGATTGTCCATCGCGTTTCAGCGTAGCAATTCCCGTCCAATGCAGTCAAGCGAACTCAACTTGCCGAAGGGTGACCGGCTCGCTACCAATTTCATATCAAGTCTCCGGGGGGACCATCCAAATGAAGCTTCTGCTTGTCGCAGTCCTGAGCTCGCTGTCGTCGTGCGCCGCCTTTGGCGCGCAGATTCCGCTGACCATTCTCCACACCAACGACCTGCACTCGCACTATCGCCCCGATCAAGGTGCGTTCGGCCTGGGTGGCTTGGCGAGGCTGGCGACGTACGACGTCGTGACCATCGGCAACCACGACTGGCTCAACGGTCCCGATCAGATGCTCAAGCTGTTCAAGCAGGTCCAGCCGCGCTTCCCCATCGTCGCGGCCAACCTCGAGGTCTCGAAGTACAACCGCAAGGACGAGTTCGGCAAATACGTGATGCCGTACACGTCGATCAAGGTCGGCGGCGTGAAGATCGCCTTCATCGGCCTGGTCACCTATGAGCTGATCTACGACCGCTACTTCGCCCCCGTCGAGATCAAGGACCCGTTCGGGCTCACGCGCAAGCTGGCCGCCAAGCTCAAGGCCGACAACGACCTCGTCGTCGTGATCTCGCACAACGGCATGTCGACCAACAAGCTCATCGCGGGCCTGCCTAACGTCGACATCGTCATCCATTCGCACGACCACGAGAAGCTCGCCCAGCCCGTCGTCGTCGAGCGCAACGGCAAGACCTCGATCATGGTCGAAGCCCAGCACTGGGGCTTCTACCTGGGCAAGCTCGAGCTTCTCTTCGACACCGAGACTAAAAAATACTCGGTCAAGCACTACGAGCTCATCCAGCAGGACGAGACGATTCCCGAAGACCCGGCCTTCGTCTCGCTGGTCAACAGCTACGACCTCGAGCTCACCAAGAAGTACGGCGACATCTTCCACGACCACCTCGCCGACTCGCAGATCGACGTCCGCCGCGAGTCCGCCGAGAACCTCTATGGCAATCTCCTGACCGACGCCTACCGCGAGTACACCGGCGCCGACGTGAGCTTCGAGCAGATGGCGCTCACGAGCAACATCCTCCACGCGGGGCCCATCCACACCGTCGACCTCTACAACGCGCTGACGGCGATCTGGAGCCCGTTCACCGACAAGGCATGGACGCTCAAGACCATGCGGATGAGCGGTGAGACGCTCAGCTGGGTCATGAACTTCGTGCTCAGCGCCTCGTCCTACATCCCGGGCGGGCTGCTCAGCGTTTCGGGCCTGCATGCCGTCTACGACCCCATGGCCGTCAAGAGCTCGCAGCACGTGAAGCTCGGCCACCTGTCCGACGACGAGAAGCACCCCCTCAAGATGCTCGAGATCGGCGGTCGCCCCGTCGATCCGAAACGGCAATACCTCGTGGCCGTTCCCGAGGGCATCAACCAGGCCATCGACTTCCTCGAGAAGTTCTGGGGCAACAAGATCGAGCGCACCGACGTGCGCGACACGGGCGTCGAGGATTGGCGCGTGCTTTCGGCGTACGTGCAGAAGCACTCGCCGCTCACGAGCGCCCTGATCGGGCGCGGCGGCCGGCTGTCGGTGCTGCAGTCGGATCTGGCGATCTATGCCGACGAGGTCGCCACGACGCGTGGCGGAGCGCAGATCTGGGCTTCGGTGCTCGTGCGCAACCTCGGCACGAGCGAGTCGCCGGCGCGCACGCTCAAAGTGAGCTACGACAAGACGCCGACCGACACGCGCGACGACCCGAACCCGGCCGAGACCGACGCGGCGTACACCGTGCCGCCGATTCCGGCGGGCGGGCACGTCACGATGAAGGTCGCGCTCACCGCTCCCGCGGGCCTCGAGAAGGCGCAGCTGCCGGTCTATTTCATCCTCAATAACGACGCGAGCGATCCGAACAAGAGCAACGACGGCACCTGGGTGGTCGTCGGTCGCGACGGACGGGCCCGTTCGCCGGGCGGAACCAAGTTCAAGCTCGCGGCAGTGTCGGCCAGGCTGTTCTCGCAGGGCCACCGGCACGACGAGCAGGATTAGGCGAGGACGCCCTCGAGCGTCCAGTCCTGCGCCGGCTTCGGCGAGGCGCCCACGATGCGCGCGCTGCCCAGGCGCTGGTGCATCCGCTCGGCCTCCTCGCGCGTGCGTGACGGCGCGCGCGCCAGCACGCGCATGTAGTTGGCCGCGTGGCCGACGGCGAAGTAGTCGCCCCCGGCCTCCAGCCAGCTCTCGAAAAGAACGCCCTCGAGCGTCCGCCCGACGAAACGCCCCGCAAAGACCTCGTGGCGCTTCTTCGACAGCGCCATGAGCTCGGCCGCGCGCGCGCGCCGCTCGCCGACCGGAACCGAAAGCGGGATCTTGAGCGCGGGAGTCCCCTCGCGCTCCGAGTAGGGAAAAACATGCAGGCGGGTCCAGGGCAGCGCCTCGAGCGTCGCCATCGCCTCGCGGTGCTCCTCGGCGGTCTCCGACGGAAAGCC
>JACQAX010000080.1 GCA_016194795.1 Deltaproteobacteria bacterium
CCCCTGCCGTTCGACGTGATCCGCGCGCAGGTCGAGAAGGAGCTCGGCGGCAAGCTCGAGGACCACTACGCCTTCTTCAGCCCACAGCCGCTCGCCAGCGCGAGCATCGGCCAGGTGCACGAGGCGCGGCTCCAGAGCGGCGACGAGGTCGTCGTCAAGGTTCAGCGCCCCGACATCGACCGCCTGGTGCGCGCCGACGTCTCGATCCTGCGCTTTCTCGCCGGGATGATGGAGAAGTACCTGCCCGAGGCGCGCATCATCAGCCCCGTGCAGATGGTCGAGGAGTTCTTCGCCGTCCTCAACTACGAGCTCGACTTCGTCGTGGAAGCCAACACGACGATGCGGGTGGCGGAGAACTTCCGGAGCAACACCCGCCTCGTCATCCCGCGCGTTTATCGCCGTTACTCGACCCAGCGGATCCTCACGCTGCAGAAGCTCAAGGGCGTGAAGATCACCGAGACCGCGGCGCTACGCTCGATGGGCGTCAACCCGAGCGAGCTCGTCGACCTGGGCGCCCGCGCCTTTTTCAAGATGGTCATGCAGGACGGCCTCTTCCATGGCGACCTGCACGGCGGCAACCTCTTCGCCATGCGGAACGCCGAGACGGGCGAGTCGCAGATCGGCGTGATCGACTTCGGCATGGTCGGCCGCCTGAGCACGAAGGCGCGCGACACGTTCTCGCGCATGCTGCTGGCGCTCGTGATGGAAGATTACGAGACGCTCTGCTACGAGTACGCCGAGCTCGGGGCCGTCGGCACGGGCATCGACTTCGACGGCTTCCAGCGCGAGGTGCGCAACTCGCTCTCGCCCTACATGGGCCTGTCGCTCAAGGACATGAACATCGGCCTCGTGCTCATCAACAGCACGAAGATCGCCACCAAGTACAACATCAAGATCCCGAGCGACTGGATGATCGTCTTCAAGGCGATCTTCACGCTCGAGGGCCTGGGGCGCCAGCTCGATCCCGACTTCGACCTGCTCTCGATCGGCAACGACCTCGTCAAGACGGTCATGAAAGACCGCTACTCCATACAGCGCATGAGCAAGGACTTCGCCTGGGTCGCGCGCGACCTCAACGCGCTTCTTCAAGTGCTGCCGCGACAGATTCGCTGGATGTTCCGCAAGTTCAACGCCAACGACTTCGCCTTCGAGCTCAAGTTCAAGGAAACCGAGGTCATCCGCCGCCAGATGGAGCGCAGCGCGCGCGGCATCGGCTTCTCGATCCTCTCCGCCGGGTTCTTCATCGCGGCCGCGCTCTCGCTCCAGATGCACACCGACCATCTCGTCTGGAAATACTACCCGGTGCCGTCGCTGATTTTTTTCTTCCTCGGCCTCGCGGGCTTCCTCGGGCTCGTGGTGAAAAGCTGGAAGTAACCCGAGCGAGTGTCAAGGCGGCGATAAGCTTCTGCGCGGATGGTTTCGCGCGCCGAAGTTGACTCGCCAGTCGACGTCGGCACCAAGAAGCGGGAATCGAAGCGAAATAAAAGCCCAAAATCCAGCACCCCCGCTGGCATGGCGCTTGTAACATATCCCTGAAAGAGATTTTGTCGGAGAGGGAAGTTCGCCATGAAAAAGCTGGTTGTATCCGTTTGTGTTCTCAGTGTGGCCGTCGGCGCGGGGGTGATGCCCGCGCGGCAAGCCCAGGCCGGGTTCTGGGGCAAGGCCGCCGCCGGAGCCGTCGCGCTAGCGGCGGGCTACTATCTCGGCAAACGGATGAATCCGCCGAACACCACCTACATCATTCAGCAGCCGTCGTCGGGGTCGTCATACGACAGCGGGCCGTCGGAAGGCGCGGAGCTCGCGAGCTATCTCGCCGAGCGCGATCGCCAGGCCGGCGTCATGGCCGACGAGAATGCCTCGCGCGCGCCCGAGCGTGTTTACGAAAAACCCGATTGGCGCGCGGCCGAGCTCGCGGTTCTCGTGAAGAATCGCCCGCACATCAAGGAGCTCCAGAAGCAGATCCACGAGAAGGTCATCGCCGCCGAGCGCGAGATGACCCCCGACCGGCGCTGGGCCTGTTTCGCGATCTGCGGCCGTTTCGGCGTGGGCAAGGCCTACGGCGCGTCGATGACCCTCGACGGCGAAGCGATCGTCACGACGGGCGCCGACGAAAGCTCGGCGCTGTCGCAGCTCAACCAGGAGTGCGGCGCGAAGTACAAGGCCTACCACCTATTCATGGACCTCGACGCCGACTACTTCATCAAGGACGCGAAGGTAAGCGAGATCTGCGGCCCGCTCAAGCCGTCGAAGGAGGCGTGCGCCAACAGCATTCCCGCGGCGATCAGCAACACCTGGTCGAACGCCAAGAGCCAGACCGACGGCCTGCAGGCCGACTACGACGAACGCAAGGCGCGCGCGCGGCAGTCGCTCCTGCGCCTGGCGAACCGCGCCCACGAGTTTTTTGATCGCGCGTCGAAGGATTCCGATTTCAGCGGCGCCAAAGGCGACGGTCGCATCTCGGCCGCTCAAAAGATCCTCGATCGCGAGGCGTCCGGATTCCAATACCGAGACTGTGACAAGGGCGGATCGAGCGAGGAGCGGCCGAACGGGACGGTGCTGTGCGCGCTACCCGACGGGACGAAATACATGCCTCGCGTGGCTGACTTCGCCGAGATCAACTCTTATTATGGGACTATCGAGCTCTGCACGGCCGAGAACAGCTCAGAGCTTCCGGTCGACAAGCGCGTGAGCGCTTGCGTGACCCTCAAGCTTTCGGAGCTTCTCAACAACGACCTGCTCCGGGCGATCGAAGCGACCGGCGCCAACACCCTCATCGAAGGCAGCGCCTACGACGGCCATTTCCCGGTCACGATCGGGTTGGTGACGAGCCCCAAGGACTACAGCTTCCCGTCCAGCTCGTACGGTGCCAAAGACTACCTCTTCGGAGGATATAACGGGTACCAGAAGTTCGGCGGCGCGCTCTCCGACGGCCAGGACTATCTTGCGAAAAACCCGACCGAGCACGCCGCGCTCGAGCACGGTCTCGTCGAGATCGGCTGCAAGCCCGCCAAGCAGAAGCACGCCGAGCTCGAGCTCCCGGGCGTGAGCGACGGCGTGGCCTCGAAGGGCGACGTGCCTTCGAACGAGGGCGGCGTCGGCAACGGTAAGAAAAAGAAGCCGCTCAAGGAAGTGGCCGGCTGATTTTAGCGGGGCCCTGAAATAAAAAGGCCCCGGTGGGCTCAAGGCCCACCGGGGTTGCCAGGGTTTTTGACTATTCCAATAACTTCAGGGCAAGTTTGCTAGCGAAGTTCGCCTGAGCCAGAACCGCCGTACCCGCCTGCAACAGGATGTTGTTGCGAGTAAGTTCCGCGCTCTCCTCTGCGACGTCCGTATCACGGATGCGTGAATTGGCTGCCGAGAGGTTCTCGTCGGCCACCGCCAGGTTGTTGATGGTGCTCTGCAACCTGTTTTGCATGGCGCCGAGGTCCGAGCGAATCGAGTTCACTTGTACCAGGGCGTCATCGATGACCGCCAGTGAGGTTTGAGAACCGAGCTTCGTCGCTACCGACTCACCGCCAAGCTTCAACGCTGCGAGCGTCGAGTTGGCGTTTTCGCCGTTATAGACGATACGATCCAGGATCGGGTTGTTTCGCGTTCCGACCTGGAATTCGAGGATACCGGCGCGTCCGTTGAGGAGCGGGGTACCGTTGAACTCCGTGCCGTTGGCGATACGGTCGATCTCGTCTTTCAGGCTCTGGAACTCGCGATCGGTGAACTTGCGTTCCGTATCCCCG
>JACQAX010000081.1 GCA_016194795.1 Deltaproteobacteria bacterium
ATGGCCAACCTCAACGAGGTGCTGCAGCAGGCGCGCGCCATCCCGAACTTCGAGAACGGCATGCCCGACGGCTACAAGATCCTCCAAATCGTCCCAGGAAGCATTTTCGAGAAGCTGGGAATCAAGAACGGCGACGTCATCACCGGGCTCAACGGCGAGACGGTCAACGACCCGGGCAAGGCGCTCGCCCTGCTCAACGACCTGCCGAACGCGAATCACGTCGAGATCACCGTGAAGCGCGGCGGGCAGAAGAAGACGATGCAGTACGACATCCACTAGGAGAAGCACGCAATGGACGGCAAGAAAACAGCTCTGGCACTCACCGCGATCGCGACGATCGCGCTGGTTTCGTCGGCCCTCGCGGCCGACGCAAAGCGCACCCCGTCGCAGGCGGGCAGCAAAGGCTTCTCGCCTCCGGGAACCGCCTTCGGTGCCAACCCCTTCGCCAACAAGCCGGGTGGCGCCGACGGAAACCTCTTCGAGCCGGGCGACGAAGACCCCGACTTCGGCGACGACGAGGACGTGAGCGACATCAGCGACGAGATCCTGCGCCAGCGCATGGAAGAGCGCCTGCGCAAGAAAGCCGGCAGCGGAGCCGCGCCCGCCGGCAGCGGCTTCGGCTCGGGCGGCGCGCGCCCGAGCAACCGCAACAACGGCGTCGACTTCGGCAACACGGCCAACGACCTGGGTGCCAACTCGCTGGCCGGCGGCGCCAACTCGAAGATCACCCCGGGCAAGGGCAACGGCTGCCTCAAGCTCGACCCGTACACGGGCTACGGCCCCGACATCATCACGAACTTCGACTTTCCCGACGCCGACATCGTCGAGATCGCCAAGACCCTCGGCCGCCTGACCTGCCTCAACTTCATCCTCGACAAGGACGTCAAGGGCCGCATCAGCGTCGTGAGCAACGCGCAGATCACCGTCGGCGACGCGTGGAAGGCGTTCCTCACCGCCCTCGACGTCAACGGCTTCTCGCTCATCCCCTCGGGCGCGTACATCCGCATCGCCCGCCAGCGCGACGCCAAAGACAAGCAGATCAAGACCTACTCGGGCGACTTTTCGCCTGACAATGATCTCTACATCACCCGCGTGCTGCCCTTGAAGTACATCAGCGCCGAGGAAGTCTCGCGCGTTTTCCGTAACTTCATGCCGCCCAACACCCGCATCATCTCGTACGAGCAGACCAACACGCTCATCATCACCGACACGGGCGCCAACATCAAAAAGATCGTCGACATGGTCCAGCTGCTCGACATCGAGGGCTACGACGAAGGCCTCGAGGTGATCCAGATCAAGTACGCGGCCGCCCAGGACATCTCGAAGCTCATCGACCAGCTGCTCCCGGGCAGCGCCGGCGGCGCCGGCGGCGCGCCGGGCGTGCCGGGCATCCCCCGTTTCGGGGGCGGTCGCAGCGGCTTCGCCGCGCGCAAAACCAAGGAAGGCGGCGTCATCTCGCACATCATCCCCGACGACCGCACCAACTCGGTCATCGTGAGCGCCAACGCCAAGGGCCTCGAGCAGGTGAAAGAGCTGATCCACAAGCTCGACCAGAAGATCACCGCCAATCAGGGCGGCTCGCGCATCCACGTCGTGTACTTGCAGTTCGCCGACGCCGAGCAGGTCGCGCAGACGCTCAACAACCTCGCCCAGGGCGCGACCAAGACGCCGAACCCGGCCGGCGCGGTGCCGGGCACGGGCCCGACGACGGCCTCGCTCTTCGAAGGCAGCATCAAGATCTCGCCCGACAAGCCGACGAACTCGCTCGTCATCACCGGCACGATCGCCGACTTCCAGACCGTCTCGCGCGTGATCTCGAAGCTCGACGTCCCGCGTGACCAGGTCTACGTCGAGGCGATCATCATGGAGATGTCGCTCAACAAGAGCTTCGAGCTCGGCACGAGCGTCGCCGCGCCCACGTCGGGCGTCGGCTTCCTGCCCAACAACGACTTCGCCACCTTCCTCACCAACCCGTTCGCCGTGCCGGGCCTGCTCTTGGGCTTCCAGAGCGGCAAGGGCGGAAAGACGATCACGATTCCCGGCACCACCAACCAGGTGCAGGTGTCGAACGTCGCCGGCCTCATCAAGGCCCTGCAGCAGAACACCAACGGCAACGTGCTCGCCACGCCGCAGATCCTCACGCTCGACAACCAGGAAGCGCAGATCGAGATCTCGGAGAACATCCCGATCCCCACGGTCACCAACGTGCAGGGCTCGGCCACGACGGGCGTGACGCGCGAGAAGGTCGCGCTCACCTTGAAGATCAAGCCGCAGATCAACAAGATCTCGAGCTTCGTGAAGCTCGACATCGACCAGAAGCTCGAAGACATCGACAACCGCCCGCTCCCTTCGGCTGTCTCGAACCTCGCGTTCGCCACCACGAGCCGCGCCTCGAAGACGACGGTCGTCGTGCAGGACGGCGACACCGTCGCGATGGGCGGCCTCGTCCGCGACAAGATCACCGAAACGGCGACGAAGGTGCCGCTGCTCGGCGACATCCCGGTGCTCGGCTGGCTCTTCCGCAGCAAGAGCACGCAGACGGCCAAGACGAACCTGCTCGTCTTCATGACCCCGCAGATCATCAAGCAGTACCAGCACGTCAGAAAGATCCTCGACAAGAAGCTCCGCCAGCGCGACGAGTTCCTCGAGCGCAACAACGGCGCCGAGGATCCGTTCCAGGACGCCAAGCTCGACATGGTCAAGAGCCTGCCGCCCGTGCAGGATCTCAAGAGCGGCGGACGCGTGGAGAACGCCGACCTCGAGCCGGGCGAGGAGCCGGAAGCGCCGTCCGACAAACAGCAGCAGCAGCAGCGTCCGTCGGGCGCGAGCCAGGCTCCGCTGCTGCCGACGCAGCCGGGCGCCCAGCAGCAGCTGCCGGGCGGGTTGCCGCCCGCCGCCGCTCCGGTTGAAACTCCGACGACGCCTGGTGTAACGTCCCCGCCGGCCGAGACGACGACGAGCACGAGCACGCCGCCGCCGGCCGCGGTGGCTCCGCCGGCGGGCGTCGTCCTGCCGGGAGCGGCCGCACCCGCGGCTCCGGCCACGAACGGAAGATTCTGAGGAGCTGAAACGATGGCCGGTCCCGAGAACAAACAGCTAGCCGCGCAGACCCAGAAGCTGGGCGAGATCCTACTGAAGAGCACGTCGCTCACGGCGACGCAGCTCCAGGAGGCGCTCGATCTCCAGAACCGCGAAGGCGGCGTGCTGGGCGAAATCCTCGTGCGCAAGAACTTCGTGCTGCCGCACGAGATCCTCAAGGCGCTGTGCGCGCAGCTCGATCTGCCTTTCGTCGAGGACCTCAAGCCCAACGAGATCGACCCGGTGCTCGTCACCAGCCTGCCGATCAACTACGCCAAAGCCAAGGAAGTGCTTCCGCTCGCCCGCTACGGCGACCCGAAGATCGGCGACACGATGATGGTCGCGGTGAGCAACCCGTTCAACCTCGCCTCCATCGAGGACCTTCGCGTCTTCACCGGCTGCCGCATCCAGATCGTCTGCTCGACGTCCGCCCGCATCCAGGACGCCATCAACCGCGTCTACGAGCGCGCGACGGCGAACATGATCACCGACATCAAGGACGAGTTCGACGAGACCTACGATCTCGAAGGCCCGATCGACATCCTCGACGCCAGCGAAGACGACGCTCCGGTAATTAAATTCGTGAATTCCATGATCTTCCGCGCGGTGAAAGAGAAGGCCTCCGACATCCACGTCGAGCCGTACGAAAAAGAGATGATCATCCGCTTCCGCATCGACGGCGTGCTCTACGACATCCTTCGCCAGCCGAAGCGCGCGCACGCCGCCATCACGAGCCGCATCAAGGTCATGGGCACCCTCGACATCGCCGAGAAGCGCCTGCCGCAGGACGGCCGCATCAAGATCAAGCTGGCCGGCAAGGACATCGACATCCGCCTTTCGACGATCCCCACCGCGCACGGCGAGCGCGCCGTCATGCGTATCCTCGAGCAGACCGACAACGTGCTCGAGCTGCCGCACCTGGGCTTCCCGCCCGACTCGATGATGAAGATCGAGACCCTCATCAAGAAAAAGCACGGCATCATCCTCGTCACCGGCCCCACCGGTCACGGCAAATCGACCACGCTCTCGGCCTGCCTGGCCAAGCTGAACAGCCCCGAACGGTGCCTGATTACCGTCGAAGACCCCATCGAATACCAGATTCACGGCGTAAACCAGATTCAGGTGAACTCGAAAATCGAGCTCACCTTCGCGCGCGCCCTGCGCAGTATTTTGCGCCAAAACCCCGACGTCATCATGATCGGCGAAATTCGCGACAAGGAGACGGCCGAAATCGCCGTCAACGCCTCGCTCACCGGTCACTTGGTTTTATCCACGCTGCATACCAATGACGCCTCGGGTGCGCCCACTCGACTGATCGACATGGGCGTCGAGCCGTTCCTGGTCGCGTCATCTCTATTGGGAATAATAGCGCAGCGCCTGATTCGCCGCGTTTGCCAGAAGTGCCGCGTGGAGTACACGCCGAGCGACGTCGAGCTCGAGGAGATGGAGATCACGCGCGCCGACGTCGGCGGCGCGAAGATCTACAAGGCCGTCGGCTGCCCGAGCTGCTCGGGCTCGGGCTACTCGGGCC
>JACQAX010000082.1 GCA_016194795.1 Deltaproteobacteria bacterium
AAGGGGAAAGCATGAGCTCGTCCGCGCCGGCGCCTAAGACCGCCTGGATTTTCTGCCCCGTCTTTCTCGACGTCGAGTCGTTCCTCATCCTGCGCGAGCGCCTGCTCGCGGCGGTCAGGAGCGTCGAGCGGCTTCGCGGCGCGGCCGTGCGCTTCGTCGCGATCGACGACACGGGCGGCACCGACGGCGAGCTGGAGCGGCTTAGCGCGTTCACGGACGTCACCGTGCTGTCGACCCCGTTCAACCTCGGCCACCAGCGCGCCATCGTCTTCGGCCTGCGCAAGCTCTCGCGCCAGCTCGCCGACGACGACCTCGTCGTCACGCTCGACGCCGACGGCGAGGATCGCCCCGAGGATCTGCCACGCATGCTCGCACCGCTCTTGAGCGACGGCGCCAATCTCAAGCGCGTCGTGCTCGCCCGCCGCACCAAGCGCAAGGAGTCGCCCGTCTTCAAGCTCATGTACCTGGGCTTCAAGCTCCTGTTCCACACGCTCACGGGCATCGTCATCCGCACCGGCAACTTCGCCGCCCACCGCGGCTGGCTCACGCGCAACGTGCTCTTTCACCCGCACTTCGACCTCTGCTACTCGTCGTCGCTCATCAGCCTTTCGCTCGACGTGGCGTACGTGCCGTGCGAGCGCGGCAAGCGGTACGCCGGCCAGTCGCGCATGAACTACATGAAGCTGATGATCCACGGCATCCGCATGCTCATGCCGTTTCTCGACCGCATCTCGGTGCGCGCGCTCATCGGCTTTTCGGCCACCTTCGCGCTGGGGCTGCTCGCCGCCGCCACCGTGCTCGCGGGCAAGCTCACGCACTGCTTTCCCGTGCCGCACTGGGCGCCGCTTGCCGTGATCATCACGCTCGCCCTCTCGTTCATCGCCCTCGGAAACTTCGTCGTGCTCTTCGCGATCTTCTCGCAGACGCAGGGGCTTTCACTCCACGACCTCGATCGCGTATAGCGAGGTCAGAGCGAAAAGCCGAGCGAGGCCTGCCAGAGCCGCTCGCCCAGAACGTGGTAGGCCGCGCTGTTCTCGAGGCCCCAGCTCGCGAGGGTGAGATCGACGGCGCTGAGCTTGAGCGCGAGCATCCCGCCGGGATAGCCGCCGTAATAACCCACGTGCGTCTCGAGGCGGCTGGCGCGGGAGAGCGCGGCGCGCAGCCCGAGGCCGGCGCCGAACATCGCCCCGAGCTCGGGCGTCGGATACAGGTTGTGGGCGTAATCCCAGATCCGCGGCAGCACGCTCACGGGAAGGGGCTGCGGGCCCGCGATCCCTTCGACGAGCAGCACCGACCGCTGCAGAAACGCGAGCTCGACGGCGCGCTCGAGCGTGCCGGCCGCTCTCCAGCGATGGAAGAGCTGCGACGACGCGCCGAGAGCGCCCCCCGCCGAAGCCGAGGGCGTCGTCGTCTCGACGAGCGTCTCCTTGGCCGAGCCGCTCAGGCGAAACGCCGTCGAGCGGTCAAACCGGAAGCGCCGCGCGAGCTCGAAGTCGGCGCCGTAGAGATAGACCGCGCCGTTGCGGAGCGGGATCGACTCGATGAGGTCGGTGCTCGTCGCATCGATGCGCTTCTCGCGCCCGACGCCCGCGACCGCGCCCACGCCGAAGTCGACGCCGCCGGCGTCGAACGAGTAGCCGCCGCCGAAGGTGCCGATGGCGACGGCGTCACCGTGGAGCTCGGGCACGACCGGGTTCTGGACGAGCGCGTAGCCCACTCCGTCGGCGGTCGCGGCGAAGCGCACGCGATCCGACGCGCCCTTCGAAAGCGTCGTCGAATAGCTCATCGCGAAGCTCGTCACCGCCTCTTCCGGCACGCCGTACTCGCGTTTGAGCACCTCGTTGAGAGCGGGAAGGCTTCCCTGCGCCGTCTTCACGTCGTGGACGGTTCCCCACGCCGCGGCCGACTGCGCGTAGGCCACGCGCACCTCGAAGTCGGGCACGGTGGGATCGGCGGGAAGCGTGGGCTCTTTTTCGACTCGCTGCGTCTCGATGCGGCCGCGAAACCGCGGCGTCGCCCGGTCCGCGCCGCGCGCGAAATCCGGAGCGAGAGTCAGAAGCACGAGAAGCGTGAAGGTCGATCCGTGTTTCATTTTACAAAGCCCCGGCTAGCGGTTACAGGATCGACGGCGATAAATCAGCCCCAAACTGATGCGAAAGAAAAAAACGACCCTCACCATCTGCGCCGCAGCGCTTGCGCTCGCGTTCGCGGCGGCGATGCTGGCCTGCTCGGCCAACTCGTCGGCGCGAAGCGACGCCGACCGCGCCAAAAGCCTGCTCAACGCGCGCCAGTTCGGCGAAGCCGTGCGCATTCTCGAAGGCGCGCGCCGTCCTGCGCGCCGACTTCGCCGAGCCCGCCAAGGCGGCGACCGACGTCAACTTTCTCGCGGCCTTCGTCGAGCTCGGCTCGGCCTTCGCGCGCCTCAAGGTGCTGCTCAAGCGCTCGCTCGTCCTCGAGATCCAAACCGACGCCTCGCTACGCCCCGCCGATCTCCCGTTCGAGCTCGTCATCCACCACCTCAAGCGTTTTTTCACCGAGCTCACCAACGGCTTCACGCGGGCGCGCTACTCGTACGGCAAGGTGAGCAAGTTCGTCGTGGGCTACCAGGGCAAGCCGCTCGTGAAGATCCAGAACCACACCTTCGTCTTCAGCGAGGAGATCGGCCTGACGAGCATCGCCCGCTTCGCGCTCGACGTGCTCCACGACAACTCTTATACGGTGAACTACGACATCAACCATTTCATCCAGCAGAACCTCCAGGGCATGGGCGCCGGGGTCGTGCGCGTCCTGCACGTGCTCGACCGCGTCCAGTTCCAGGAGGGGTTCACCGACCGCCTCCGGATCGCGTTTCATTTTCAGACCGCGTTCAGCCGGCTCCTCGGCCGGCTGGCCGACGATCCCGGCTCGTTCGCGCAGGTCGACGTCTTCACGCTGCTGATCGGAACGCCGCCGGCGATCCTGCGCGAGCTCGGGCACTCGTTCCAGAAAAGCTGGGACGAGGAGGACGGCGCGCACCTGCGGCGCTATCTCGAGACGACCAAGGGGCAATGGAACCAGCTCAACGGCCTGCTCGTCGACTGGGAAGAGTGGAGCAAGACGAAGCTCACGGGCGACCAGCAGGCCGCCATCCTCGCTTACGTGAAGACGCTGCAAAGCGAGTATCCGGACGTCTTCGCCGCGCCCGTGCATCTCGACTCCGACTCGCTTCGCGACTATCAGGCCAAGGCGATCGCGCTGGATCGGCGAGAACCTCTACCCCGTGCGCTGAGGCTGTCGAAGCGCTGGTCACCGACCACGCCGCGCCAGTGCGCTGGCGCGCTGGCGCCGCCACGCCGGATAGTCTTCCGGCCGGAAGACGCCGCCCATTCCCCCATTCGTCGCGCGCTCTTGCGCGGCCGGATTTCAAGCTGCCGGAAAACCCGCGCGGCCCCGCTCTTGCTCTCTAGTACCCCAAGGGGAGAGAGATTATGAAAGCTCGGTTGTTCATTTTCGCCGCGATCGTGACGTGCCTGACTTCCGGCAACGCCGGCGCCGACTGCAAGCCCGGCGTCGCGCCGATCCCGTTCGACCCGTCGAAGATCCCGACGCCGTTTCAGGCGACGCCCGAAAGCTTCTGCAACGACGCGTTCCTGTCGATCTGCGCGTCGCCCGGCGGCGGCTCGATTTACCGCGACAGGAATCTCAACGCCGTTCTCGACGAGGCGGCGCTCTACGCGATGGACGAGCTGGCGCGCAAGCACAGCGGCAACCCCGCCGCCAAGGCGGTGGGCCGCACCCCGGCCGAGGTCAAAGCCACGCTCGTCGAGCTCGACAAGATTCCGGGCGCGCGCGCCGAGTACGAGGGCTACCGCACGGGCTACATCGCCAACCACTCGCGCGCCGTCTCGCGCGACACCCTCGCCAAGTTCACCACCGCCATCAAAGCCTACGTGATGTCGGGCGTGCTCGCGCAGCAGAAGGCGGGCGCCATCGACCCGGGCACGGCGGCGAAGATGGTCATGAACGTGAACAACACGAAGATCCTCACGATCTTCGACCTCCCCGCGTTGAGCGCGCTGCCGCAGCACGAGGTGGACTCGATCGCCAAGGGGTACTCCGACTACTGCGGCAAGGACGGCCTGGCCGACAACGCCTTCCAGACGAACTCGTCGACCGGAACCCAGTACGTCATCATGTGCAGCGGCCCGTTCCTGCGCGCCCAGGCCGGCGGCAAGGATCCGCTCAAGAACTTCGAGAGCGTTTTTCGCATGCTCTCCCACGAGCTCGGCCACACGATCGACCCGGGCGTGTTTCCGAAGACGTATGACAAGTACGTCGCCTGCATCGCGGCCGGCGATGTCGGCGACATGCAGGTTCCGGAAGGCAGCTATGAAGGCGACTTCGACGAGATCGAGAAAAAGCTTCGCCAGGGCACGGCCCAGGCGCACGGCAACGAGACGATCGCCGACTACTGGGCCGTGCAGGCGGTGGTCGCGTACTTCCAGGCCAACCCGAAAATGACGGCGCAGGACAAGATGGACTACCTCCGCCAAGGCTGGTCGCACCACTGCCAGGCTGGCGGCGAAGATGGCTCGCACACCGGCGGCTATTATCGGATCGCGCGGATTCTGGGGCCCGACGATGGCCTTGCGATGCGCGCCTTCGGGCTCGATCTTGAGGTGGCGCGAGACGTTGCAGAGCGCGAAGAACATGTCGCCGAGCTCGTGCTCGATCTCACCAGGCTTGCCGGCTTCGATGGCGGCTTTCAGCTCTCCCAGCTCTTCTTCGACTTTCGCCCAGGCGCCTTGCCAGTCTTTCCAGTCGAACCCCACGCGCCCGACCTTCTCGCCGATGCGGGCCGCGCGCTGGAGCGAGGGCAGGTTCTTGGGAAGGCCTTCGAGCGTGCTCTTCTTGCCTTCTTTTTTCTTGAGCACCTCCCAGTTCTGCAGCACCTGCTCGGAGCCGGAGACCGCCTGGTCGCCGAAGACGTGCGGATGCCGGCTGACGAGCTTGGAGGCCATCGCCTCGCCGACATCGCCCATCGTGAACTCGCCGCGCTCCCAGGCAAGCTGGGAATGGAGGATGATCTGTAACAGGAGATCGCCGAGCTCCTCGCGAAGCTGCTTGCGGTCATAGTCGTCGTACGCCCCGTCGGCCGGCACGAACTGGTCCTTGGGAGTCGCCTTCGCGAGGGCCTTGGAGTCGCCGGTCGGCTGGTAGCGGTCGAGCACGTCGAGCACCTCGTAGGCCTCTTCGATGAGGTACTGGCGCAGCGTGAGGTGGTTCTGCTCGCGGTCCCAGGGGCAGCCCTGCGGGCCGCGCAGGCGCGCCACCAGACCGACGGCGAGCTTGAGCTGCTCGGCCATGCGATCGATGGCTCGCGCGTGATCGGCGTCAATGCCGGCAAAAATCGTGGCTTTTAAATCCATGCGCGAGGGTTAACATAGATCACATGGGTTTCAAAGGACGGGTCATCGGCCTCACGGGCAACGTATCCTGTGGCAAATCGACGGTCGCGCGGTTCCTCTCGGAGCTCGGCGTTCCGGTGATCGACGCCGACCAGATCGCCCGCGAGGTCACCTCGCGCGGAGCGCCGGCGCTTACCGAGCTCGTCTCGCTTTTCGGCGACGCGATCCTCGACGACGACGGCGAGCTCGATCGCCGCGCCGTGCGCAAGCTCGTCTTCAGCGACCCGCTCAAGCGCCAGGCGCTCGAGTCCGTGTTGCATCCCGCGATCCAGGCGCGCAGCTTCGAGATCACGGCCAAGTATTTCGAGAGCGGCAAGCCCGTGGTGGTCTACGAGGCCGCGCTGATCGCCGAGGCCGGGCGCGCAAGCGACTTCGACGGCCTGCTCGTCGTGCGCTGCAGCCCCGCGCGCCAGCGCGAGCGGCTGCTCGCGCGCGAGGGCGGGATGCCGGCAGAACTTGCCGACCAGATGATCAAAGCTCAGATGCCGCAGGCGGAAAAGGCGAAGCTCGCGACCTGGATCATCGACAACGACGGCACGCCCGACGAGCTGCGCGCCGCCGTGAAGCGCTGGCACGATGAGAATATTGCCCGGCGCGGATGACGCCTGACCTTGCGGTCCGTCATCGCTCCGTTAAACTTAATGAATGCGCTATTTCTCCTACGTGGTACTCGTAGCCTTTTCGCTGGGGACCATCGGCTGCAACCTCTTCGGCCGCCTCGACAACCCCGGTGAGCTGCGCGAC
>JACQAX010000089.1 GCA_016194795.1 Deltaproteobacteria bacterium
ACGAGCTCGTCGATCATCGCGTAGCCGGCGAAGTAGTGGGCCTCGCCGAAGGGGAAGTCGGGGTAAGGGCCGGTGAGCGAGCTGAAGGGGAGAAACCCCGAGCGGCCCAGGCGCCCGCGCGCGACGGCGTCGCGCGTGAGTGTCGTGTAGTACGTGCCGTGGCCGCGCCCCTGCTTCGTGTAGACCGACTCGGCCCAGACGGCCATGCCCTCGGCGATCCACGTCGGCCAGAGGTGGTTCGGAAAAAGAAGGTTGCCGAAGAGGTAGCGGGCGAACTCGAACACGCCGTGCGTCTGCTCGAGCGTGAGATAGTGCGAGTACTCGTGGACGATCAGGCTGCGCAGCCAGTGGTCGTACTCGCCGATCGACGAATACGGGTCGGGCGCCGCCAGATAGAGCACGATCCCCTGGAGCCCCACGGCGCTCGTCACGCCGTTGGCGAAGTCGTTGTTGTCGGCGAGGATGATCCGGCACTTGTGCCCGGGCTGGTAGCGGAACGCCTGGGAGAGCACCGCGTGGGCGTCCTCGAGGAAGCGAGCCGCCTCGCGCGCTTCCGTCGCGTAGACGGACGGGTAGACGATGACGAAATGCTCGGTCTCGCTCTGCTGGTATCCCGCGTGAGGCGGCAGGAAGAGCGCGTCACCGAGAAAGGCGTGCGCGACGTCGCAGAAAAACAGCGAAAACAAGATCAGGATGGCGGCTCGATGGCTCACTTGAGTTGCACGCTCACGGGTTGGCTTGCCACAGTGTAAGCGGCGTCGGCCTTCGCGTAAACCCGTTTGACGTAGCCGAGGGCGACCCAGCCCCCGTCGATCGTGTCGGCCGACACGCTGGTCAGCGTTCCGGCCGCCGCGCCACCCGCCACGAGCTCGCGCGCCGTCGGCACCTCGCCCTGTCCGCGCACCTGCACGAGCAGCCGCGGGGCCTGCCCCATCGAGCGGATGCGCTCGATGACTTCCTGGCCGGGGTAGCAGCCCTTGTTCTCGTGGACGGCGTCGTCGAGGCTGGCCTCGAGCGGAATCGTCGTCTCGTTGATCTCGGACGGCGGCGCGGGGTCGAAGGCGCGCAGGCGGAACTCCTCGAGCGAGGGCACCTCGTCGAACTCGGTCGCGCGAAGAATGGCGACGACGCCCGCGATCCTGGCCTGGGGCACGAGCAGCCCGAGGTCGAGCTTGATCGGCGCGCTCGTCCAGCGGTTCTCGTTGAAGACGATGCGGCCGTCCTGAGTGGGCTTGAGCTTGCCCGGCTCGGGGACGACGGCGCTCAGCTTCGCGATGCGCTTCTCGTCAGAGGCGAGCAGGCGCAGGTAGGCCCACTCGTCGCCCAGCGGGGTGATCGAGAGGTTCTCGCGAAAGTGCAGCTTCTCGAGCGCGTCGAAAGCGGCTTTGGCGTCCGGCACGACGAGGCGGTAGTGGTCGTCGGCGAGTCGGAGCGCCTTGAAGTAGAGCGAGATCTTGCCCGTCGGCGTGAGCAGCGTGCCCGGCGTGTGGCTTCCCACGGCCAGCGTCTTGAAATTGGCGCTCGTGAGACGGTGGAGGAAGTCGCGGGCCTCCGGGCCCTTGACGTCGACGGTCTGCCAGGGGCTCAGCTTCGAGAAAACATTCAGAGGTGATGCCATTGAAACTTAATATAATCACTCGGACGTGCCGGCAAGCTTCGCGAGAAAGCGATAGATCGCGATCTGGACCTCGCGGGCGACGTCGTCTTTCGGCGTGAACTCGATGCCGAGGCGAAAGGGGTGGGTCGGCGGGGCCCCGGGGTCGAACGTCGACGAGCCGCACCAGACGACCTTGCCCTCCATGGGGGGGAAGTCTTCGAGAGAAAGCCGGACGAGCGTTTCCTTGTCGACTTTCACCTTGGAGTAGACCCCCGCGCCGCTTTTAGAGACGTCCTTGAGCGGGACGAGGCACCCCATGGTCCGGTTGGCAACGACGACGGCGAGCGTTGCGTTGACCCGAAAGCTTGTAACTTCGATACGCTTGTATAAACGATCATCTTTCGTTCCGGCCATACCCATTATAGATTAGCACAGAAGCGTGAGGGAATTGACATGACCCGACTTGCCGCAGCAACCTGGCCCGAGGTCGAAGCTTATCTCAAGAAAAGCGACGTTCTGCTCCTGCCCATCGGCAGTACCGAGCAGCACGGCCCCACCGGGCTGCTGGGAACCGACCACCTGACCGCCGACGCGATCGCGCGCGAGGTGGCGACGCGGACCGGTGCGCTCGTCGCCCCACCCGTCTGTTACGGCATGGCGAGCCACCACATGGCCTTCGCCGGCTCGGTCACGCTGCGCCCCTCGGTCTATCAGGCGATGATGGCCGAGATCCTCCGTAGCTATTACCACCACGGCTTCAGGAAGTTTCACGTCGTCAACGGCCACGGCGGCAACGAGCCGTCGATGCGCGCGGTCTTCCAGGAGCTCAAGCACGAAGGGCTCGAGGGCGCGTCCTTTCATTTCTACAACTGGTGGAAGCTTCCCGAGGTGGCGAGGCTCGCCGACGAGCTTTACGGCGAGCGCGAGGGTTTTCACGCCACCCCGAGCGAGGTTTCGCTCACGTTTTTTCTCGAAGGCATCGAGTCGCGCCCCTACGACTTCAAGGCGCGCTCCGATATCGACGAGAAGGGCTTCAACTGGCCGGTGACGGCCGTCGAATGCCGCAAGATCTTTCCCGACGGCGCGATGAAGTCCGATCCGGGGCTCGCGCGGCGCGCCCACGGCGAGCTTTTCCTGAAGGCCGCGGTTGAGTCGATCGCCGCTTCGGTGAAGGAGCGCCGGTGACCGAGGAAGGGCTTTTCGGGGAAAACGTCTCCCAGCTTCGCTTCGTCTCCTTCGACACCGAAACGACGGGCTCGGGGTCGAGCGACAGCCTCGTCGAGGTCGCGGCGGTCGCGTTCGACGAGGAGTTCGAGCACCGCCGTTTCGAGACGCTCGTCAAACCGCCCGAGGCGATTCCGCCGGCGGTGATCAAGATCCACGGCATCACCGACGAGATGGTCGCCGGCGCGCCCCAGGCGGCCGGGGCGCTCGAGAAGTTTTTCGGGTTTCTCGGCTACGTCGGCACCCCGCGCGTGCTGCTCGCGCACAACGCGGGCTTCGACGTGGCGATGATCCACGGCGAGCTCCGGCGCCTGGGCGCCGAGGGGCGGCGCGCGGTGGGGACGAGCTCGGAGACGGGGCACGGCGAGCTTGTCCTCGACACCTGCATGCTCGCCAAGGCGCTCCTGCCCGAGCTTCCGCACCACCGGCTCGAGTCGCTGGCGCTGCACTTCAAGGTGGAAACCGGAAAGCTGCATCGGGCGCTGACCGACGCGCGCGCGCTGCACGGGGTGTTTCTCGGGCTCCTGGGGCTTGCCGCCGATCGCGCGGCCATCGGGCAGGGCCTGACGCTCGAGGCGCTCGTCAACCTGGCGGGCGGTTACTTCGTGCTCAACGCGCCGAGCGCCGATGCGCGCGCGCGCCCGTTTCGCCTGCCGCCCCGGCTCGCGGCCATCGAGCCGCTCTGCGGGGGGGCGTCGCGCGTCTCGATCACCTACGAGCGCGACGAGGATTGCCGGTACATCACGCCGATCGCCATCAAGATGCGCGGTTTTCGCGTTTACGTCGAGGCGTTCTGCCACCGGGAGAACATCAAGAAGACTTTCCGGGCCGACCGGATCTTGAAGATCGGGCGAGTCGAATGCTCGCCCTGATCCTTTTCGCCGCGAGCGCGCTGGCGACCTCGCTCCACGCCGCTCCGCCGAGCTCGCCGACCAGCAACCCCGAGCTGGCGCCGCCCGAGACCGTTCCCAAGTCGACGCAGACCACGACCACGTTCAAGTGCACGGGTTATTACCGGAGCTTCTCGTGCTCGGTCACGCTCTTCCTCAACCAGTGCAAACACACCGTCAAGATGGTGTGGGAGCCGCTCATGCTGCCGGGCAACCCCGAGTGGGCCAAAACCCACCGCAACTGGTGCTCGCTCACCTACGACGGCGCCGAGATGCTCGAGGAGCGCAAGATGGAGCCGCAAAAGTGCGACGGCCTCGTGCGCCTCTTCGCCGCGGGCCTGCAGGGCTTTCCCGAGGTGAGGTGGCAGGACTCGGCGTGCACCCACATCGGCGCGCCCGACGGCGTGCTCTACGCGACCCAGCACTGGGAAAACCCGGTCCGGCCGAACTTCTTCCACAAGCCGCTGAAAGATCCCGACCCTGAGCCGAAGGCGATCCGGCTCGAGGACGTCATCTCCTGCCAGCTCCACAACCCGTATGGCAAGAAGCGCTACGTGCGCTGCCCGGTGCTCACGCAGACGGTGCACTCGTGGCTGCGCAAGCTGCTCGCCTACGTCGACGTGGGCCTCGTGATCCAGAACGACCTGAAATAGCCGGACAGCTGTGACGGGGCGCCCACACGTGTCCAGTTTTTGAGCACCCCCGCGCGGCCCGTTTCGCGGGATTCCGCGCGGTTAGCGGGCTGGATTTCTGGCAGCACGCTTGCAATTCATCTCCCCAGAGAGAAGAGGAAGCACACCATGACGCTGTCGCCCCGTATCGCCCTTGCCGTGATCGTCGTTCTTGCCGCCATCCCGAACCTGAGCCACGCCGCCCTGCCTCTGGTGTCTTTCATCAAATAAACAAGCTTTCGAAACCTGTCGCTCGTCAGTTCCACGTCGTACGTTTGCCCAAAGCAGCACGCAGCACGTAAGTGAAGTTGTACGTCATCTCAGTCCGGCATCACCCGAGGGAGCGCTTTAACCAGCGCTCCCTTTTTTGTTTTCCCCGCTGTTCAGGATCAGGCGACGCGCGAGCGGGAGCAGGCGCGTGAGAAAGCTCGTCGGCATCATGCGCTTGGCGTTCCAGAGCAGCTTGCCGTCGAAGTTCGGCACGACGTACAGGTCGCGCCGGTGCACCGCCCGCACGCAGGCGCGCGCGACGTCCTCGGCGGTGGCGCGCGAGAAGCCGAACATCTTCTCGGCGAAGTCGCGCGCCTCCTCGTCCTTGATGCGCGCGTTGGCGAGAATCGCGGTCTTGAAGAAGGTGGGGCAGGCGACCGTCACGCCGACCTTCGTGCCGGCGAGCTCGGCGCCGAGCGTTTCGCTGAGGGCCACGACCGCGGCCTTCGTGGCGTTGTAGCCCACCATCTGCGGCGGGCTCAGCAGCCCGGCCGCCGACGCGATGTTGAGGATGTGCCCCTGGCCTCGCTCCTGCATCGCCGGCAAAAACGCGTGCACGCCGTGGAGCACGCCGAAGAGGTTGATGTCGACGATCCAGCGCCAGTCGTCGAGGGTCTGCTTGAGAAAGGGGCCGCCGACGGCGACGCCCGCGTTGTTGACGAGCAGGTCGGTGTGGGTGAAGAGACGCGCCGCTGTTTCCTGAAGACGCGCGAGCTGCGCGAGCTCGCGCACGTCGCACACGAGCGATTCGGCCACCGGCGCGCCCGCCTTGCGCGCGAGCTCGGCCGTCTCGCTTGCGGTCGCGACGTCGAGGTCGGACACGAGCAGCCGGTAGCCCCGCTTCCCGAGCTCGAGCGCCAAAGCGCGTCCCAGCCCGCTTCCCGCGCCGGTGATCACGGCGCTCCGGTCCAATTTCTTTTTGCTCATTTCAGCTCCTTCAAGATCGCGCCCAGTTTTCCGAAGCGCCCCAGCAGCGCCTTGGCCACGCCCGCGCTCTGGCCCGCGCAGGCCAGGGTGACGGCAAGCTGCTGGGCGATGGTCTTGCGCACGTCTTCGCGCGGCAGGCGCTCGCCCTCGAGCCAGCCCAGGGTCACGGCCTCCGAGAAGCCGATCCACCCGCGCAGCGCCAGCGCCACGCGCGCCGGCGGTTTTTTCGGCAGCCCCAGCGAGTCCAGCACGCGCTCGGTGATGACCTGGCGCGAGCGCTCGACGATCTTCGTCACTTCGGGGTCGACGCCGATCCCGCTGCGCAGAAGCGTGATGTAAGTGGCCGCGTTCTCCTCGGCGAAAACCAGATAGGCCTCGAGGCCGTAGATCAGCCGCTCGAGCGGCGGCAGGTCGGCCGACAAGTCGGTCACCTTCAGCATGTGGTCGGTCGCCGCGCGGATGATCTCGATGTAGAACAGGCGCTTGGTCGGGAAGTAATGGTAGAGCAGCCCCTTCGAGATTCCGGCTTCCTTGGCGAGATCCTCGATCGAGATCTCGTCATAAGAGTGCTTCCCGAAATAGACCTTCCCGACCTCGAGCAGCATCTGCTTGCGGAGATCGGTGTCCATTCGAACTCTTGGCGTCGACCGGGGAGCGGCGCGCCGGACTGCTGGTTTTTTGCTATTGACCATGATTCAATAAGATCGTACCTTGATATTGAACGATGGTCAATAGCGGGAGAATAGCATGAAAAGCGACAACAAATACTGCATCATCGGCGCCGGCTACTGCGGCCTCGGTATCGCGAAAGCCTTCCAGGACTACGGCATCGAGTTCGACTGGTTCGAGAAGAACGAGGCGCTCGGCGGAAACTGGCTCAACGGCGTCTACGACTCGACGCACATCATCTCGTCGCGCGACACCACCGGCTACGGCGATTTTCCGATGCCGAAGACGCTCTCCGACTTTCCGAGCCGCGCCGAGATCCTCGCTTATCTCGAGTCGTATGCCGAGCGCTTCAACCTCGTGAAGCTCATCACGTTCAACACGGCCGTCGAGAGCGTGCGGCCTCTCGACCCCAGCGGCATGACCGGCTGGAAGGTGAGGCTCGCCGGCGGCGAAGAGCGCACCTACCGTGGCGTCGTCGTCGCCAACGGCCACCATTGGGACAAGCGCATCCCGACCTACCCGGGCGAGTTCACCGGCAAGACGCTGCACTCCAAAGATTACAAGCGCCCGGTGGACTTCGCGGGCTCGCGCGTGCTCGTCGTGGGCGCGGGTAACTCGGGCTGCGACATCGCCGTCGAGGCGGCGAGCCAGGGGCTCGAGTCGTACATGTCGATGCGCCGGGGCTACTACTTCCTGCCCAAAACCATCTTCGGCGTGCCCACGGCCGAGATCGACCGGCCGGGGCTTCCGACCTTCGCGCAGAAATTTCTTCTGAAGGCCGCGCTCAAGCTCATCCACGGCGACAACGAGAAGTACGGGTTGCAAAAGCCCGACCACGAGCTCTTCGACCACCACCCGATCGTGAACTCGCAGCTTCTCTATTACATCCGGCACGGGAAAGTGCGTCCGAAGGTGGACATCGACCGCTTCGAGGGCAAGAAGGTCTGGTTCAAGGCCTCTACGTCTTCGGGCTCGGCCAGCCGCGCGGCGGCGCCGGCCCGCTCATCAGCGCGGGCGCTCAGCTCCTGGCCGAGATCATCCTCGCGCAGGAAGAGATGGACCACCCCATCTCGGTCGACTTCGAGAAGCTCGAGAAGCCCAGCGCGCGCATGCTGTTCGGCGTGACCGAGTCGATGCGCAAGATCAAGCTCGGCAGGTTCGTCGTGAAGCGCTTCGCGGCGAAGGCCGTCAAGGCGGCGAAGAGGAGCGGGCGTAAGCGCTCGACCACCGCCAAGCTCGAGATCGTCCCGCGCACCATGGGCTTCGAGTTCGACGACGTGCCGAAGCACTGGTTTTTCGAGAGCTCGTTCGGCACGCACGTCGCCAACGGCCTTAATCTATTGTTCCCCGAGGGCGAGAAATACTTCATCCGAAGCGTCGCGCACTTCGCCCCGCAGCTGAAGAACGAAGAGCTGAGGTCGCGCGTGAAGGCCTTCACCGCCCAGGAGGTTCGCCACGGCCTCGAGCACGAGCGCTTCTTCGAGGTGCTCCGGCGCCAGGGTTTCGACCTCGAGCGCTTTCTTTCGTACTACCCGTTCATCGCCTACGACGTGCTCGAGAAGCGCGTCTATCCCAGGAAGCTCAACCTCGCGATCACCGCGGCGGCCGAGCACTACACGGCGACGTTCGCCGAGACGTGCCTGCGCGACCGCCATTTCCCCGACCACGCGCCCCAGCAGATGAGCGATCTCTTCATGTGGCACGCCGTCGAGGAGATCGAGCACAAGTCGGTGGCCTACGACGTCCTGCAGGAAGTCGACCCGGGCTACGCGCTCCGGCTCGCGGGCCTGTGCGTGGCGACGGTCCAGCTGATGGTCTTCTGGCAGCTCGGCTCGCTCATGCTGATGCGGCAGGATAAGGACACGTCCTTCGGGCGGCTCGCGCGCGAGTGGCTCATGGCCGTGAAGACGCGGCGGTTCCCGGCCGGCGACTACGCGAGAGCTTTTTTACAGTTCGCGAGCCCCGGTTTTCACCCCTCGCAGATCCACAACGAGAAGTACGCGCGCGAAGCGCTCGCATATCTCAGCGCACGCTATGCCGCGGCCCGCGGAGAGAAATCCGAAGAGACGGTCAGTCGCCGCGACGGCCCGGCTTCGTCACGGGTTTCGTCGGCTCGCCTGCGCCCGGCGCGGGCGTCGGTGTAGCGGCGCCG
Organism: Deltaproteobacteria bacterium; assembly: GCA_016194795.1. Classification (GTDB taxonomy): domain Bacteria; phylum Bdellovibrionota; class UBA1018; order UBA1018; family UBA923; genus JACQAX01. The sequence continues at coordinate 8,401 of JACQAX010000089.1, forward strand.
AGGATCGCGAGCACCGCCGAGCGGTTTTCGTCGCTGCGCACGAGCCGCGGTTCGCGGGCGAGGCGGGCGGCAAGCTGCGCCTTGAGCGCCGGCAGGCCGCTTTCGACCGCCGTAAGCAGGCCGCGGGGGCCGTTGAAGCGATACCATTTGTTCTTCTCGGCCAGCACGCGCTGCTCGAGCAGGTGGATCCAGGTCGCCTCGTCCTGCGCGATCCGCGCCGGATCGAAGCCGAAGATCTTGGCGGCGATGGTCGCAGCCAGCTCTTTGTCTTCGTAAGAATACTTGTATTCAGCGGCGACCGTGCCGTTCTCGAAAACCATCGTCACGCGCCCGGAAAGGCCAGTCGATTCGGCGACCAACGTACCGGCGGCGTAGCCCGAAAGCTCGTTCACCTGGCTGTAGAGGCGCGTCTCGACGCGGCCGCCGCCGCCGAGCATGACGAGCTCGATGCGGCCGTCCTTGAAAAAGCGCTTCGGGGTGCCGACAGAGTAGCCTTCGGTCGCGTAGGCCAGCTTCTTGTCGTACTTTGGATTCGTCTCGACCTCCACGCTCAGCGACTTCGAGCCGTCGACGTGGTTGTTGCCGTACGCGTCGGCGTAACGGACGCGGTCGTCCTCGAAAACGTAGGCTACGCGGCCGATGCGATTGGAGGCGTCGATGATCGTCGCGTCGCGTTTCACGTCGGCGTCAGCCGACGCGTGGCCGGTTTCGGCCGAAAGCGCGCGTGAAACGTGCCCGTTGCCGTACTCATCGGTGTAAGAGGCGCGGCCGTCGCGGAAGGTGTAGGTCACGGTGGCGAGACGGTTGCTCTCGTCGACCGCATGGTGGCCGGAGGCGAGGTTGCCGAGCGAGGGCACCGAGGGCTCGAGCTGGCTCGAGACGTGCGAGTTGCCGTACTGGTCGACGTACGAGGCGCGGCCGTCCTCGAAGGCATGGCTCACGGTCGAGACCGCGGCCGTCCTGGTAGACGTGCAGCGCGGTGCTCACGCGGTTGCTTTCGTCGATGACGCCCACGCCTGGCGCGATGCCGTCGTGCTCGGGCACTTCGACCGAGAGATTCAGGGGCGAGTCGACGTGGGTGTTGCCGTACTCGTCACGGTACTCGAGCTTTTCGCCGGCACGAATACCGATGACCTGGCTCACGCGATTCGAACCGTCGATGACTCCGTTTCCGATGCAGACGTTCTGCACGCACGTTTCGGCGCGGGCGGCGGTCGAGGCAAGCGTGAGAAGGAACGAAAGGCTGACGACGACCAGGCTCTTCGACATGAAAGTCCTCCGGAGAACGAGTTGAAATTTCGCCGGACCTTAACAGGAGTAGGGCTCTGCGTCAATTCTTGACTAAATTAGTAATGTATTTAAAATCCGTTGAAATAACGCTGGTGTGCGCGCTGGTTCGCCATGAGTCGGGCGGTGTAGTCCTTGAAGGCATCGTCACGCAGAGTGCGGGCGTGCGAGGCCCGGTGCCCCCTCATTATACTGCTGGCGAGCTTCACCACGCCCTCGACGTCGCTTGCGGCAACAGCCTCGGGCTCGGGGGCGCCCGACTTCGAGATGTTGTGGTAGTTGAACAAGGGCACCGAGATGCCGGCGACCTGGAACCCAAAGCAGTTGAAGGCGGTGGCCTCGCAGGTGCCTCCATCCATCACGCGACGCTGGTACTTGAACTTCCGGTCGGCCGCCGCGAGCTCGGCCGCGCGAGCCTGCACCCAGTAGACGAAGGCCGGTGAAAAAATCGTCGCGCGGTCGCCGAGGCGCACGACGGGTCCCTTCCCAAGCTCGGCGCCCGGGAGCTGCGAGCTCGTCTCGACCGAAACCATCAGCGTGCGCTTCGGATCGAGCATTTTTTTCTTCAGCACCGCGAGCGTGCCGTGGAAGCCCGACTCTTCGGCGCGCGTGAGCAGCGCGACGACCCCGCGTGGACGGCCCGCGTTCTTGTAGGCCTCGAGCAGCGCGCACGCGCCGGCGAGATCGTCGGCGGCTTTCGTGATCCACAGCCCGTTGGCGTGCCGCACGCCGTGGGGGGCGCCCGGGTACCAGAGGCACGCGCCCCAGGGGCCGAGTGACTTGAGGCCGAGCTCCGTGCAGGCGGCGCGCGCCAGCGGCGTCGACGCGATCTCGAGCTCGACGTCCTTCGGGCCCCGCGGCCCTTTCGTGCGCGACTTCACGACGCCGTCGAAGACCATCAGCGCGTTGACGTCGGAGAAAACCTTGACGTTGAAATTTCGTATATCCATTGGACCGTTCCCCAGGAACTCGCCGCGCGCGAAAATACGACCGCGCGACTGGCGAAAGCCTTTGATGACGATGCCCGGGTGGTCGAGGTGCGCGACGAACACCAGCGACGAGCGGCGCGCCTCTTTGGCGCTCGCGGCGCCGACCCAGAGGTTGCCGACGTCGTCTTCCCAGACGCGGAAACGATTCGCCTCGCAGTAGGAGGCGATGGCCCGCTTGACCCAGCTTTCGCGGAACGGCGCGGTGGGTTGCGTGAGCACGCTTTCGAGCAGCTGGGATAAGTTCATGGTCGTTGCCTCCTCTCACTGTTTTCGCTAGCTTGAGGGCTAATGGCAAAAGAAAAAGACGCGCTTGTCGCCCAACTCGAAGAGGTCGCGCACCTCATGGAGCTCACCGGCGAGAACGACTTCAAGGTGCGCGCCTTCCGCAAGGGCGCCGATGCGCTGCGGGCGTCGGATGCGCCGCTCGAGGATATCGCGAACGGCAAGACCAAGATCGCCGGCATCGGCGAGGGGCTCAAGGGCGCCGTCCGCGAGTTTCTCGAGAGTGGCGAGGTCGCCGCGCGCGCCGAGCTTTCGGCGAAGGTGCCGCCCGGCGTGCTCGAGCTCATCAAGGTTCCGGGCCTCGGGCCCAAGAAGGCCATGCTCATCCAGAAGGAGCTCGGGGTGAACTCGATCGGCGAGCTCGAGTACGCGTGTCGCGAGAACCGCCTCGCCCAGCTCAAGGGTTTCGGCCAGGCGATCCAGGACAAGGTTCTGAAGGCGATCGTCGAGATGAACGCCAACGCGGGCAAGCTCCGCCTGGACGAGGCGCTCGAAAAGGCGGCCGCCATCGAGAGCGCGCTCAAGAAACAGCTCGGCAAAGGCGCCGAGGTTCGGCACGTCGGCGGCGTGGGCCGCCACGCCGAAATCGTCGAGCGTCTCGAGCTTTATTTCACCGGCAAGGTCGACAAGGTCGCCAGCGCCGTGACGGCGCTCGACTGGGACGGTGGCCTGAGCGAGGCGCAGGAGAAGCCCTTCGGCACGCAGCTCGCGGGCCTGAGCGGCACCTTGCGCGACGGCGTGGCCGTGACGCTCTGGGTGAGCGAGGCGCGCGCCGACGAGGCGACGCTGCGCTGGCTCTGCGCCGATCAGGCCATGCGCGACGAGGTCGAGGCCAAGCCCGCGGACTTCGCCGATTACGAGGTGTCCTGGATCGAGACCGAATGGTTCGATGCCGGACGCAAGCCCGCCAAGGACGCCTACCGGCGCACCGAGGACGGCGCGGTCAAAGGCGTCTTCCACTGCCACACGAACTATTCCGACGGGGCGGCGACGCTCGAGGAGATGGTGCGCGCGGCCGAAGAGAAGGGCTACGAGTACATCGGCATCAGCGACCACAGCCAGACGGCGTTCTACGCCCAAGGGCTGCCGCCCGAGAAAATCCGCGAACAGCGCGAGCTCATCAAGAACCTCCAGAGAAAAGTCTCGATCAAGATCTTCCACGGCGTCGAGAGCGACATCCTCCAGGACGGCGCGCTCGACTACGACGAGGACATCCTCGCCGGCTTCGACTTCATCGTGGGCTCGATCCACAGCCGCTTCAAGATGGATGAAGGCGCCATGACGGCGCGCGTGTGCAACGCGCTCAAGAACCCTCACATCACGATGTGGGGCCATCCGACGGGGCGACTCCTGCTCGGGCGCAAGGGCTACGGGC
>JACQAX010000090.1 GCA_016194795.1 Deltaproteobacteria bacterium
AGAAGGTTTACGAGGCCGTGATCAAGTCGGCGCGCCGCTGCGTCTACGAGGACGTCGACCGCGAGGCGAAGGCGGGCGAGGATTTCTGGACGGCGCCCTACGAGCTTTATCGGCTGATCCGCGCCTCGCGCAACCGGCGCGGCGCGCTCGACCTCGACCTGCCCGAGGCGAAGATCGTGCTCGACGAGAACGGCGACACGATCGACATCCGCAAGTACGAGCGTCTCGACTCGCACCGGCTGATCGAGGAGTTCATGATCGCGGCCAACGAGGCGGTCACCGAGATCATGGAGCGCGAGGCCTGGCCGTTCGTCTATCGCGTCCACGAGCCTCCGAAGCCCGAGGCCCTCGAGCGCTTCGAGCGCTTCGCCATCGCGCTCGGGCTGAAGCCCAAGCTCGGCGGCGGCACCGACCCCAAGCTCTTCGCGCGTTTCATCGAAACCCTCAAAGAAAACCCGTACGCGACGACGCTCTACTATCTCATGCTGCGCTCGCTCAAGCAGGCGCGCTACGACGCCGTGAACCTCAAGCATTTCGGCCTGGCGTCGCAGGCGTACACGCACTTCACCTCGCCGATCCGGCGTTATCCCGACCTCATGGTCCACCGCATCCTCAAGCGCTTCGTCCGCCATGAGCGGTTCAACGAGGCGGAGTTCAGCGAGTTCACCGACTACCTCGTCGACGCGTGCGACCACTGCTCCAAGCAGGAGCGCAAGGCCGAGGATCTCGACCGTACCGTCACGCGCGTGAAGAAAGCGCGCTTCATGGCCAAGCAGCTCGGCAAGGACTTCGAGGCGCGCATCACCAACGTGAGCGAAAAGGGCGTCTTCGTCGAGCTGGTGCCCTGGTTCGTCGACGGGCTCGTGCCGGTCGACGAGCTCGGTGGCGACTATTACGTCTTCATCGAGCAGCGCCTGATGCTGCAGGGCAAGCGCACGGGGCGGAAGTACCGCATCGGGGACATGATCAACGTGAGCGTGTTGCGCACCGACGTCGACAACGGCTTCGTCGACTTCACGCTGGCCGAGAATCTGAAGGACGACCAGACCGACGATGCGTGAGGCGTGGCTTGTTCCGTTCCTGAGCCTGTTGCCGCCCCTCGCGCTTCTCTCGGGCTGCGCCTCGAAGCCGCCGTCTCCGCGCCTCGACGGCGCGAGCGCCCGACATTACAACACCGAGTGCAAGATCTTCAACCAGGACGGGAAGGTGCTGCGTTCCTACGTCGGGGCCCAGTGCATCTTTTTCAAGAACGGCGACTTCCTGAGCACGAGCTATACCGACGTCACGCTCTACGATCGCCACATGCGCGAGGTGTGGCGGCGCGACCTGGCGACCCACCACTACGCCGAGCTGTCGCGAGACGGGGCGGCGGTCTATACCTTGAGCTCCTCCGTGCGGCACAAAAACAGGTACGACGTTCTGCTCAAGCTCGACCTTCGCACCGGGAAGACGCTCGCCGAGTGGGACCTTCTGAAACATCTCGACGAGTTCATCAAGGCCATCGGCTTCACGAAAAGCGTTTTTCTCAAGACACGGCGCATGGAGATTCCGGAGCCCGCGCGAAGTTACGTGAAAGGCCGTCCGCCGTACGAATACACCCACTTCAACTCGATCCGCGAGGTCGGGGAAAACGAGAAGGGCTTCTTCAGGCCGGGGCAGATCGTCGTCAGCGCGTGCTGCTCCGGGTACGTGATGGTTTTCGACCACGAGCTGAGGGCGCCGATCCACATGCTCCGGCTGGCGCCCGACGACGTTCTTCACAGCGCCAGCGTCACGCGCGAGGGGAACCTCCTCTACTTCCGCAATTCCCAGGACGGCTGGCAAACGAAGCGGTCGACGGTCGAGGAGTACGACCCCGTCCAGCGTCGGGTCGTGAGAATCTTCGACGGAGTGAAGGGAAAGGTCCCGTTCAACGCGCCGATACACGGCTTCGTCGACAAAATCGGAGACGATCGTTACCTCTTCACCGCGAACGGGTTCGCGTACGAGACGGATAGGGAAGGGAACGTTTTCTGGAGCCTCGACGGGGAGGCGCGCGCCGGGATCCATATTCTCATGCCCTTCAAGAAAGAAGACCTCTCGGAGTTTTTACGGAACAACGAGGGTTGAGCATGACACGAGCGAAACGGGCGATGATCTGCGCGGCGGGTCTCGCGGCCCTGGTGCTCGGCCTCGTCGCCCTTCAAAGGGCGACTCGCAAGCCGGGCGCGGTCCACTACTACTCCGAATGCTCGATCCTCGATCGCCAAAGCAAGCTGCTGCGGCGCCTTCCGGGGCTATACTGCATTTTCCTCGAGAACGGCGACCTCGTCTCGTCGGATCCCGGCGACGCCACCCATCCCGGGTTGATCACGTATTTCGACCGGCACATGCGGATCAAATGGTGGCGCAAGCTCACGGTGCACCACAACTTCAACCTTTCGCTGGACGCGAAGTCGATCTATGCGCTGGTGCAGGAGACGCGAGGCGATACTCGCTACGACCTGCTTTACGAGCTCGATCTGAGCACGGGCGATACGCTGGGGCTGTGGGACACCGCGACCCATCTGACCGAGCTGGAGGACGTGATGGGGCTTCCTCGGGGCTCGATGCTGAAGGAGTGGCGCAGGACGATTCCTGGCGAGCAGCGCTCCGCCATACCGGGAGCCCCGCACTGGGAGTATTCGCATTTCAATTCGATTCGCGACGTGCCGCCCAACGAGAAGGGTTTCTTCAAGCCGGGCCAGGTGATCGTGAACGCCTGCTGTTTCGGCAAGGCGATCGTCTTCGATCATGATCTGCGCGCGCCGCTCTTCTCGGTCGCCATCTCGCGCTCCGAGGCGACGCATTCCGCGAGCGTGACGGCCGAGGGCAACCTGCTTTTCTTCCGAAACAGCCATTTCGACGCGAAGGAGAATTTTTCCTCGGTCGAGGAGTACGATCCGGTCGAGAAGAGGATCGTCTGGTATTTTCGCGGGGTGGACGGGCACGTGCCGTTTTTCGCCGCCGCCCACGGTTACATCGAGAAAATCGCGGAAGACCGTTACATGTTCTCGGCCAACGACGTCGCCTACGAGATCGACCGCGCGGGAAAGGTGTATTGGAGAAGCACCACGCCGCCGCGCCAGCCCTTCTTCTCGCTCATGCCCATCCGCAAAGGCGATCTGAGCGGGTTTTTGCGCAACAACGAAAACTGAGCGCGCCCGTCACTTCCGCTCGAGGAGCTCGTCGAGCACCCGTCCCGAGGCATGAGCCGGCGCCTCGAGGCCGAGCAGGTGCATGATGGTGCGGTACTGGTCGACGTGCTCGATGGGCTTGGCCAGCGCGTTGCCGGCCCTGATGCCCGGTCCCCAGGCGACGAAGGGGGTGAGCATCCCTTTGCTCGACCGCGGCTCGACGGCCTGCTTGTAGCCGCCCTTGAGCGAGTCGCGCAGCACCACCTTGTCCTCGGAAATGTCCTCGGCCCAGCCGAAACCCGGCGCGTTCGCGATGATGAGGTCGCCGACGCGATCCTGGGGAAGATTGGCGTATTTCGCCTCTTCCCAAGGCCAGACGCG
>JACQAX010000075.1 GCA_016194795.1 Deltaproteobacteria bacterium
AACGTTGAACGCTTCCTCGCCGGGGCCGCCGATCCAGAAGAAACCGTCGTTCTGCTTGTACATCTTGATCAGGCGCTCTTCGAGAGAGCGCGTCTTGACCATGAGGTCGTGCATTTTGACGAGGAGTTCAGGAGCAAGGGCGCCAGCGGCGCCCGACTTCGATGTCACGAGGTGGGGTTTGGTAGACATGTTTTTAGAATTAGCCACAGGGTGTTCTTTCTGACAAGTTGTTGAGCTTTTCTATTTTCCAAAATTTCCGTAGATGCCGACACCGCCGAACGCGTCGACGGTGGGAAGACCGAGCTCCGAACGGCTTTGCTGGTGGTCGACGCCGGCGTAGATGCGAGCGTACATCTGATGGTCGCGGTCGAGCACGAGCGAGAGATACGCGGTCGCCGTTTCGCTGAAGCCGCTCATCTTCATGTTCGTATCGAGATCGTACTTCACCTTGGCCATGATGCCGGTCGAGAGCCAGTTCTCGACGAGGTCGGTGGCGGCGCGCGCCTCGACGACGGCGGTGGCATGGAACGAGGTCTGGTCGACGGGCGCGACGTAGTGGCGCACGCCCATCTCGAGGCCCGGCTGGATGATGATCGCGCCGCCTTCGGTGATGCGGATGGGCACGCGCACGCTGATGATGTCGCCACCGTAGTCCACGCCCTGATCCGCGTTGCGGTAGAACGAGGCGAAGTCGGCGGTGACTTGATGGAAAGCCGCGCGCAGCGCGGTCACCTTGAATTTCGGCAGCGAGACCACGCCGCTGGCGATGTTCGTCGCGCCGGTGGCCTCGAAGATGCCGGCTTCCATTTTGCTGAAGGTCGTGTCGATCGTCACGGCCGAGACCGAGAGCGCGGCGCGAATCGTGTCCTGGTCGCCGGGGCCGCCGATCGGGTGGACGAAGATGGCGTCGGCGCCGAATTTTCCGGGAGAGAAGTCATCGCTGCGTGCGATCAGGCCCGAGAGCAGGATACCGGCTGCGATGAACGCCAAGAAAGTACGCGACATGCGCGGACTTATACCCTAAGTTGACACATCCAGTCAACTAAAGCGCACGGACATGGACGAAGACCCTTTGGTCGGGCTTGTCCTTTTCAAAATGCACAATCTTTTCAATGACTCCCGATGGGGTCCCCACATCCCCGCCGCTCGCGTCCTTGGGCTTGATCTGGAGCTTGTACGACGCCCCCGGCTGCACCCGCGCGCGGAAGAGCTGGAAGTCTTTGGGAAGCGTCAGCCACGAGCGCAGGTCGGCTTGGTCGACGGCATAGAGGCCCAGGCGAAGGATCGCGCCGACGATCGGGTCGGTGCGCTTGCCGACCTGGTCGGCGACCACCTCTTTAGCGACCACTCCCGCGATGTGCTTGGCGAGAATTCCGGCGAACTTGTCGTCAAGGTTCTGGATGGCCGTCGCCTCGACGTTGAAGAGCGACTGGCTGCGCCCGACCTCCTTGCCGTCGACGAGCACCTGCGAGTAGGCCACCGGGTTGTAGCGCGGAACGTAGTGCGGCAGCGCGCTCCAGCTCGGGTGCGGCTCTTTCTCGGGCGATTTGCCGCTCTCGACGATCACGACGAGCTCGGGCAGCTTCGCCTCGTCGCGGATGCGCTTCCTGTCGTCGGAGCTGAGATGGTACTCGTTCGCCCAGCGCTCCATGTCATCGCGGATGTTGTTGCGCCACGCCAGCCGGTAGAGATCCTGGCCGAGGTACGCGAACTCGGGCGCGAGCTTCTGCACCGCCTGGTAATCGACGTACGCGTCGTTCCACTCTTTCTGATCCTCGTACATCAGCGCCGAGATGTAGCTCGCGAACGGGTTGAGCTTATACTTGCGCTTGCCCTGCGAGATCATCATGTGCAGCTTGTGGTTCACGCGCCGGCACTCGACGAGCGCGTCCTCGTACTTGTGCAGCATGAGGTAGTTCAGCGCGAGGTACTGCGAGATCAGCACCTTCTCGAAATCCTCGCCCTTGTACGGGATGATCCGGTCGGTGGAGACGAGCGTGGCGGCTTCGGCGGCCAGCGAGGTGTAGTCCTTGATCTCGGCGAGCTTGTCGGCGCGCGCGAAGTCCTTGATGCTCTCTTCGTAATCCCCGGCCTCGTGCAGCGCCGTCGCGCGGTCGAAGAGAAAGAGCAGCTGGTTCAGGCTGTCCTCGTGCGCGCCCTTCTCGAGAAGCTTGGCGGCGTCGGTGTACTTTCCGGCGTAGAACTCGTCCCGGGCCTGCCTCGTCGCCGAGGTGTAGTTGCCGCAGGCCGAGACGAGCCCCGCCGAAACGATGATGAGGAGCCGTGATCCGCGCAAAAGCGCCTCCGGTTCTTAGAGGCCGATCGAGCGTTTCTTGTACTTCTTGCGCACCTGTTTCTCTTCGGTGCAGTCGATCGTCGTCGTCTCCATGCTCGTGAGGTTCATCGTGAGCTTGTAATAGATGAACTTGTCGTCGCCGACTTCCTGGATGTTCGTCGCGAGCGCGCCGCTCAGGATATAGTCGGCGCCCGTCTGATGACCCTTGCGCTTGGCCGACGACTGCTTCACCTTGCGCGCCTTGACGGCGTGGTCGTCCTCGTCCTCGCCCTGGTGCTGGTAGTCCATTTCCTCGTCGACGGTCCCGCGCTCTTCCTTGTTCACGAAGCGCACCTTGCCGGTCTTGATCAGCGCCGTGCGGATCATGTCGGTCATGCTCACCGTGTCGATGTGCTCCTGCGTGCGGTTCTGCACGCGCTCCACGATGACGATCGGAGGCTTCTCGGCCTTGGCGATGTACCCGCAGGCGGCCATCGCCTTGATGGTCGTATCGGCCATCTGCTGCATGTCGGACTCGTTGAACTTGTCGTCGAGCAGCTCGACGCGCGTCGGGTCGTCGTACTCGCCCTTGGTGAACGCTTTCGGTCCGCCGCACCCGTTGAGCATGGTGAGGGTCGCGACGAGCGCGAGAGTCGTGAGAAGAGTTTTCATGTGGCGTAGCCTCCGGGAGTACATGAGCGGCGTCTTCGACGGCGCCCAATAAGTTTATGTTCGGTTATTGTGAACCGGGATATGGTGGGCATTCAAGGGAAACTTTGATAGCTTCCCCCTCATATATAAGGGGGAAAGATGACCGTATCCGTGCGTCGGCTATTGGGAGTCGTTTTGCTCGTGGGCTTGCCGATCGGCAACTGCGTGACCAGCTTCAACGCCGCGGCCGCCGAGGTCTGGTTTTATGAGCTGCGCCAGCCGCCCAGCGACGCCGTGGCCTGGGCGAGGCCCGCGACGGACGCCGATCACCACTGGGCGCTCGTCGAGTTCGACTCGTACCCTTACCCCGGCCAGCTCGCGAAGCTCGCCGACGCCGGGAACGCCGAGCGCGTCTCGCTGCTTTTCAAGAGCGCGCCGGCGCCGGCCCTGGCCGCCGAATACGTCGAGCTCGCGCGCGCGTGGAAGGCGCAGGGTATCGCCGGGCAGCTCAAGTTCCAGGGAGTGCTTCCCACCGCCGACGAGGCCAGGCTCCTGCGCCCGGTTTGCGACCTCGGCGTAAAGGTGTTCTTCATCTCGAGCTCGCTGCCGACCACCTATGAGGCGGGCAACCTCGCGACGCTCAAAGACTGCGTCGAGGTCGACCTGGCCATCGGCCGCTACCTCAAATACGGCGACCTCAAGGACCTGAAGCCGCTCGCCGGCGTGCAGCTCGCGCTCGTGAACAATTACTTCCCGCAGTACGTCCATACCGACACGCTCAACCTGCTCGAGAACCCCGTGGGGCTTCACGTGGGCGACGCGACGCCGGGCGAGGACCACGTCGCGCTCCTCAACACCGTCAAGCGCCTGACGAGCCTGTTCTGGCAGATCGACTTCGTGCCCGATGCGACGCAGTACGCGATCCTCGCCAAGCTCGACCGCTCCCACGGACGCCGGCTCTCGCTGCGCTGGTCGTACGGGCCGTTCCGGGTCGAGGACGTGCGCGCCTGGCGACAGCTCAAGGCGGACCGCGTCCAGGTGAGCGCCCAGAACTTCGAGCGCGCGGAGCTGCGCGCCGAGCTGCGCTCATTGCCGGGCGAGGTGGTCGTCGAGACGTTCGATTTAAGCCGGCCCGGAGCCGAGCTGCGATAACAACGAGGAACCGTGACGGCATCCTGGCTCGACCGCAAGCTGATCGTGATCTCAGGCAAGGGTGGCGTCGGCAAGACGACGGTGGCCCAGGCGGCGGCGCGCGCGCTGGCGGCGCGGGGGCGCAGGACGCTGCTGATCCACGTCCTGCAGCTCGGCGAGGAGGAGCAGAAGATCGAGCGCCTCGCTCCGAATCTCTGGACGGTCACGCTGCGCTCGGAAGACTGCTTCCGCGAGTACATCATCATGAAGCTCAAGCTCAAGACGCTCTACACCGCGTTCCTGAGCAACAAGGTCACCAAGTATCTCGAGAAAGCCGCCCCGGGGGTGCGCGAGATCGTCCTCCTCGGGAAGGTGTGGTTCGAGCGCGAGAACTACGACCACGTCGTCGTCGACATGCCCAGCACGGGCTACGCGCTGACGATGATCCACACGCCCTTCAACTTCGCCGCGCTTTTCCCGGGCGGACCGATTTATCACGATGCCAAGGACATGATCGCGACCTTCTCGGACCCGAAGCAGACGGCCTTCGTGACCGTTTCGCTGGCCGAGGAGATGCCGATCCAGGAAAGCCTCGAGCTCGCCGAGGAGCTGCGCAAGCTGATGCCCGGCAACCCGTCGTTTCTCGTGATGAACCGGCTGACCCGCGTGAGCGCGGATGCCCGCGAGCTGCACGCCAGGAAATGGGCCAAGCTCACCGAGGGCGAGCGCGCCTCGCCGCTCTGGCGCGGGCTCGATTACCTCGTCAATCGCGAGGCGAAAGAGGCCCAGTTCCTCTCGTCGCTCCGGCACGCCTGGGAGCCGTTCTCCCTCTCGAAGGGGCCGCCGGGCAAGACCTGGCTCGAGATCGACGAGATGGGAGCGGGCGACGAAAGCCGGCGCGCCGAGACGATCGCGGAGGCGCTGCGATGACGGCGACGAACGGGCGGCAGAGCCTCAAGGATCTATTGTCGTCGCGCCGGGTGATCGTCTGCTGCGGCAGCGGTGGCGTCGGCAAGACGACGACGAGCGCGGCGCTCGCCATGCGCGCGGCCCTCGAGGGCAAGCGCGCCATCGTCATCACGATCGACCCGGCCAAGCGGCTGGCGACCTCGCTCGGCCTCAAGGCGCTGAGCCCCAGCCCCACCGACCTCACCGAGAACGTCAACGACGTGCTTCGCGCCCAGGGCGAGAAGCCGCTCGCGGGAAAATTCTACGCCGTCATGCCCGACACCACGCAGACCTTCGAGCACTTCGTGCGCTCGATCGCGGGCAAGGACGAGACGCTCGCCAAGCGCGTGCTGCACACCTCCATCTACAAAATTTTCGCGAAAGAGTACTCGGGCACGAATGAGTACATGGCGATGGAGAAGCTTTACGTGCTCTACCGCGAGCGCGACTTCGACCTGATCGTCCTCGACACCCCGCCGGCGGCCAACACGCGCGCCTTCCTCGACGCGCCGAAGCTGCTCGCGGGCTTTTTCGACGACAGCATCCTCAAGTGGTTCATCGCGCCCGGCTCGCGTTTCCTCGCCAGCGGCGTGCGCAAGCTGAGCGAGATCCTCGAGCGCCTCACCGGCAGCGGCTTCGTCTCCGACCTGATCGAGTTCACGACCGCCCTTTTCGAGCTGCGCGCGCAGTTCATGGAGAACCTCACGGCCGTGAGCAAGCTGCTCCACCAGAGCGACGTCTCGTTCCTGATGGTGACGAGCCCCGAGCGCCTCTCGAAGGCCGACACCCAGGACTTCGTGAGGCTGCTCGGCGAAAGCGGCTTCCGCTTCTGGGGCTTCGTCGTCAACCGCGTGCTCGGCCGGCGCCTCGGCCTCCTCGAAGACACCGCGCCCGACGTCGCCGCGCTCGAGCGCGGCCTCGCCGGCGCCACGCCCGAGACCCTTCGCACGCTGCGCGCCGCCTTCGACCAGCTCAAGCCGCGCCTCGAGCACGAGCGGGAGGCCGCGCGGTTTCTCGCGGGACTCGCCGGGCGCGCGACCCAGGTCGCGCTCGTGCCCGAGCAGACCACCGACGTGCACTCGGTGGGCGCGCTGCTCGGCGTGAGCCGGCAGCTCGACTGAGATTCTTCGCGCCGATTCGCTCTTGTGATATTCTTTGGAAAGATGGCGAGCGAGCGTTTCGGAAAAAGATGTCTGCTCACGCTGGGAGCCGCGGCCGCGCTGGCCCTCGCGCCGGGATGCGGGCTGCTGCAGCGCTCGGAGCGCGCGCAGAACGTCGAGGAAGAAAACCCGCCCCCGCCGCTCGTGGCGTCGTCGCGTGCCCGGACCGCGCCGGAACCGCCGCGCGTCGCCTCCTCCGAATCCTCTGACGACGACGGCGCCGAAACCCCGTCCCGAATCGACTGGGACACGTTCACCGATCCTTCCCGGCGCGGCACCGAGCCAGCGCCCCAAACCGTCGCCGCGCGGCCGAAACCCGGCGCGGCCGGACGGGAAGGCGCCAACCCGACGCTCAAGGCGGCCTCCGAGCTCTTCGAGCGCGCGGCCGCCGAGCAGGAAGCCGGCGCGTTTCAAAAAGCCTCCGAGCTCTGGCATCGCTTTCTCGACCAGTACGTCGGTCTGCCGGAGTACGAACAAGCCAGCTACAACTCGGCCTTCTGTCTCTTCTCGCTGGGGCGCGCCGACGAGGCCGTCGAGCCGCTCAAGCACGTCATATTGACGTCGAACGACGCCGCCCTCACCAACGACGCGCGCATCCTGCTCGCCGAAAGTCTCATCCAGGGCAAAAAAAACGACGAGGCGCTCGCGACCACCTACGACGTGCTGCCGAACCGCGCGGCTGAAGACGCCGCCGGCATCGAGCGGAACACGAACGCCGTCGGAACGGGCGGCTCGGCCACCGAGCCGAGCCTGGCCCAGAAGATCCGCCTTTATACGATTCGAGGGCGGATTTTCGCCGCTTTCGGCCGCGACGAAGAGGCCCATTCTGCCTTGGAAAAGGCGAAGCTTTTGCTCCTGCACTCCAAAAAAGGCCAGCTATCTCAAAAAGATATGCGGTTCCTGAGCGCCAACTACGCCTGGCGCCAGCTCGAGGTTCAGGCACTTACCTGTAAGCAACGCGTTACTGTGCCCCAGCGTCTTTCAGAGGCGGAGTTTTTGGCGTATGCTGACGCGTATTATGGCTGCGCCGAGCCGGCCCGCCATATCTATTGCACGGTGATCGCATCGGCAAGCGAGCAGGTGAAGGGCCAGGCGCAGAGTACGTATCGGAACCTTGTGGAAGGACCGCTCGAGCTTCGCGACCACTTGCCGCC
>JACQAX010000112.1 GCA_016194795.1 Deltaproteobacteria bacterium
GGTCGAGCGGCAGGCGCAAGCCGTTGCCGCTCGCAAGTCTGACTCCGAGGCGCCTCCAGCTTGATCCGAATGACTGAGGATCGGGCAAACCCCAGTGGCAGGAAGCCGCTGGGCTACAGCAAGGAGGCTGTTTAATGGGTATTCTTTCCTCAATGTACACAGGCATCACCGGCCTGCAGGCAAACGGTGAAGCGCTCGGCATCTACGGCGACAACCTGGCCAACGCGAACACGGCCGGCTTCAAGACCTCCCGGCCCGAGTTCCAGGACGTCATCGCCAAATCGCTCAAGGGCATCCTCGGCGGCAACCAGATCGGCCGCGGCACCAAGCTCACGAACATCACCACGATCTTCTCGCAAGGCTCGGTGGTGCAGACCGAGCGCGCGACCGACCTCGCGATCTCGGGCGACGGCTTCTTCGTCATGGACGGGGTGGACGGCCGCAGCTTCACTCGCGCGGGCGCTTTCAACTTCGACAAGGAAGGAAAGCTCTCGGCTCTCGACGGCAGCCAGGTGATGGGTTTCATGTCCGATGAAACCGGCCAGATCACCAACAAGCTCGGCGCGATCAAGCTCGACAGGTCGGTCATCGACGCCAAGCAGACCGGCAAGGTGAATCTCTCGATGAACCTCGACATCCGCGCCGACAAGGGCAAGGACTTCGACCTCGAGAACCCCGACAAGACGACGCAGTACTCGAACGCCTTCACCGTCTACGACTCGGCGGGTAACTCCCACCTGGTCACGACCTACTTCAACAAGACCGACGACGGAGTCTGGGCGTGGCACGCCACCGTCAAGGGTGACGAGATCCAGGGCGGCGAGAAGGGCAAGCTCATCGAGTGCGCCAACGGCACGCTCAAGTTCTCTCCCGACGGCCGTCTCCAAGAGACGAGCGTCGGCAAGAACGAGTTCAACTTCAACAAAGGCGCGCGCTCGGGCCAGAAGATCACCTTCGACTTCGGCCGGACGGTCGCCGAGGGCGGAATGGGCCTTCAGACCACGCAGTACGGCACCAACTCCGACTTGTACAAGCACACGCAGGACGGCTACTCGGCCGGCACGGTCGCCGGTCTTTCGTTCAACGAGGACGGCGTGCTCTCGGCCATCTACACCAACGGCGAGACCCAGAACATCGCCCAGGTCGCGATCTGCAAGTTCGAGAACAACGAGTCGCTGTTCAAGGCCGGCGGAAACAAGTTCCGCGAGTCGAGAAACTCGGGTCAGGCCTTCATCGGCAAACCGGGCGAGGGCGGCCGCGGCCGCATCAATCCGAAGTCGATGGAGTCGTCGACGACGGACATCGCTTCCGAGTTCATCAATCTGATGACCACGCAGCGTTCGTTCCAGGCGAACTCCCGCGCGATCACGGTTGCGGACGAGCTCATGCAGGAAGTGCTCAATATGCGCCGTCAGTAATCGCTGACGTCAGCTAGTTGATTGAGGGGTCGTCTCCGTTGGGGAGGCGACCCCTTTTTTTGGTGGTAACGGGTTCCGTCACCCGTCATCCGAAAAAGACTAGTCCTGCGACGTCGACGAGATCCCGCGAGCGTCATCCGCGGCGGGAGCGCCGTCGACCGAGACCGACTCATCGACCATGAGCCCCTTCGGGCTCTCGTTCGGAGAGGCGCTGTCGTCGGCCAGCGAGGGTTCGGTAGCCGCAGACTCGAGCGCGGGAGCTTCGTCCTTCTGCACGGCCGAGACTGAGTCGAGCTCAGGCTCAGCCTCGAGCTTCTGGGCGGCGGCGATCTTCGAGACCCCGCTGCCGCTGCTGTTCCATTCGACGCCAGGCACGAGGCGGTTGGCCACGCTCGCGCCCACCGGCATCACGCCCACGACTTCGACGTCGGCCAGCGCGACGAGCTGCTCGCCCTTATCCATCCTCTGCAACGCCGCGAGCAGCTGCCCGCGGGCCGCTTCGAGCGAAAGCGCATGAGCCTTGACCTTGAAGGCGAGCTCGAGCGCGTAGTCGGCCGCGCCCTGGAAGCGGGCGGCACGAAGGTTCGCAAGGCCCTGCTCGACGCTGACGCCGAAGACGCCGCGAAGAACCGCGGCGCGTTCAGAGGAGCGATCCAGGACGTTCGCTCGCGCCACGTTCGGCGTCACCGCCGAGAGCGCGAAAAGCAGGCCTGGAGCCAGGGCGAAATTCCACATCAACTTCTTCAACAACAACATACTACCGGGATAGGAATGCAGAACGGGTGCCAGTTTTCGGGCAGCCACGCCCCCTTCAGCCTCCCCTGCCGAAACCGCCGAACTTTTCGACAGTCCGAGCGGCTTGTGGCGGCCCTGAGCGCGCCGCTACTCGACCGAGCACGGCAGAGGGCCTCCGCCGATCGGCCTGTCGCCCGTCAAGGTCCGGTAATAAGCCGCGTAACCGTCTTCGGTCTTCGCGATCCGAACGTCGGCGATGCGCCCCGTCTGCTCGAACCAGAAGCCGACGCACTCGACGTCCTTGAGCCGGTAGCCCGCGCAGGTCAGGCGCGCGCTCGCGTAGTTGTCGACGATCGAGGCCTTCGCGACGCGAAAGAGGCCGCTCCCCGAGTCGAAGCTCGAGAAGTCGAGCGTCGCGGTGAAGAACTTGTGCGAATGCTCGCCGGGAGGCTGGCAGCGCAGGGTTTGGGTGTCGGCCAGGGCGAGGTTCGAGGCTAGGGCGAGCATCGTCGAGACGAGGATCAGCTTTTTCATGGTGGGTTCATCCTTTCGTTGGGACTAGGTCTAGCGGAGCGGTGAAAGGTGGACCAATAGAATAACGGTATGATTGCGATAGGGGTAACGGTTACAGAGAGCGGCAGAACGCGGCAAGGTCTTGAATCTGGCGATCGCCCGGCGCCTTCAGCGTAACCTGCACGTCGCAGAACAGCACCGCCTGAAAAGCCTCGGACAGATTGGGGGCCGCCTGGCAAAGCAGGGCGCCCACGAGGTTGTGGGAGACGTCGAAGTTCTCCTGCTCGGCGATGAGCTGAAAAGCGTGGCTCACGACCTTCTTCTCGAAGAACTTGCGAACCTCGGGGTAGTTCACGATCACCATCGCCATGACGATCTTGCCCGCCTCGCGCATCATGATCGTGCTGATGATGTGCTTGGCCATCGCGAGGTCGTCGACCTCTTTTCCGAGCTTGAGCCCCTTCTCGATGCGGCGCAGGCCGTCGGCGAACGCGGCCTCGATCATTCTCTGGATGGGGCGCTTGCGCTCGCCGAGCTCGTTGTTGGCGATGCGATTGAGCAGGTCGAAGACGAGGCCGGCGCTGAAGGCGATCTGGTAGAAGCGGCTGCCCTCGCCGCCGAGGCGCTCGAGCAGCTTGATCGCGTACGGAATGATGGCCTTCGGGTCGTGGTTGGGCATCCCCGACTTCGCGTCGAAGGCGAAGCTGTCGGGCACGGTCGCGTTGGCGACGGCCATCGTCGTCAGCAGATTGCGCGTGTTGGCCACGCCGTAGAGCCGCAGCGTCTGGTTGAGGTCGACCTTCTCTTCGCGGCGCCGGAGCTTCTTGATCATCTCGATGAGCTCGTCCTGGAAGGGCTCGAGCTTCTCGGTGTAGAACTTGAGCTGGCGCTCGGACTCGTCGAAGAACTTCACGTACGCGCCGATCTTGACGAGCGCCGGGACGACGTGGTCGAGCAGCCAGGTGACGACGGCCGGCGTCGGGACCTCTTCGAGCACGAGGCCGCCGCTGCTCTCGGTCTGCATGGCGGCGAGCGCGTCGGTGACGACGTGGTAGGAGAGGCGCTGGGCGAGCTCGGACGGCACGACCGGCCGCTCGACGGCGGCGGTGGCGCCCTTGGCTCCGAAGAGCTGCGGCGACTTCTCCTGGAAGCCCTTCGGCACGAGCGCGATGATCGGCAGCTTCTCGCCGAGCACGCTGCGGATCGTGCGCAGGACGGCGGTGACGACGTCGATCTTGGCCGTCGAGAAGTCGAGCAGGCAGATGGCGGGCTCGGTGTTTTTCAGGCTGAGGAGCAGGGCGCGCGGGTCGTTGAAGAGCTCGCAGCGCAGGCCCATTCCTTCGAGCATGGGGCGCATCTCGGCGCTCGGCGAGGCGCCCTCGCGAAAGTGGTAGATCAGGGGTTTCGAGGCGTCGGACGGGCGCGGCGCGGCGCTCATTTGGGCGGCGCTCCCTTCTTGACGTTGCGGGCCTCGATGCGTTCGATCTCAGCCTCGATCGCGGCGATCAGCTCCGCGTGGCCCCCGAGCTCGGTGCGCCGGAGCTTCTCGTGCATCAGCAGGAAGGTCTGGCGGCGCGCCGTGACGAGCAGGGCCTCGGACTCGCGGATCTCGACGGCCACGACCGCGCGGTTCGCGCGGGCCGCGGCGAGCGCGTCGTCGAAGTCCTCCTGGCTATAGCCCTCCGAAAGCGAGAGCAGCTGGCGGATCTCGTGCTCGATCTCGTCACGCTTGGCGGCGAAGTTGGCGACCTCGCTCTTCATGGTCGCGATCTTGACGATGGTCGCCCCATCGGGGTTGTCGAGCAGCTTGAGCGTGTCGTTCGTCGTGCGCGCGTCGGCGCCGGGATGGCGCGCGGAGGCGAGCCAGATCTGGGGTTTCAGGTATTTCTGGGCCTCGCGCAGGGCAAAGAGCGGCTTCAGAAGCGGGGCGCTGAGCTCGGCGCGGTCGAGGTTGAAGACCAGGTGCAGGCAGGCCTTACATTTCTCGCCCGCTTCGTTGATAAGCTGCACCACTTCCTGAGGCGTCACGGGCCCCGAAAGCGTCAGAATCACGATCGATCCGAAATTCTCGGCTTCAATTTGCACAATCCACCACCTTGAATTTTCACATGGTTGGCGGCGGGCATCAATCTAAATTGTAGTGGGAATGTTACAGCGGGTGGTCATAGCTCAGGATGAATTCGACCCGTCGGTTTTTGGCGCGCGAACCTTCGTCCTTGTTGGGGGTGAGGGGATGGCTGGAGGCGCGTGCGATCGGGACCAGCTTCTTCTCGTTCAGGTGGTGGGCCCGCTCGAGATAGTCCATGACGGTGAGCGCCCGGGCCATCGAGAGCTCCCAGTTGTTGGAGTAGGTTTTCTTGGGCTTCGTATCGTCGGTATGGCCTTCGATGGTGATGTAGCCGCTGA
>JACQAX010000113.1 GCA_016194795.1 Deltaproteobacteria bacterium
AAGTACACGGCCAAGGCGAAGCTCGCCCTCGGCGACGTGGTTCAGCACCCGATGTTCGGCGACGGCGTCGTGATGCGCATCCAGCACCCCGACAAGGCCGAGATCATCTTCCAGAACGACGTGAAGCTCCTGATCCACTCGCGCCCGTAAGCAAGGCCTTAGTCGCCTTCTCCCGGCAGCTGGAACACCCGGCGCGCCACGAGGCACATCCGCCTCGACTGAGTGCCCGAGAACGGCTCGCCTTCGCGCGCGCCGGGAAGCACGCGCGTGACGTCGAGGCTGTGCCGCGAGAGCATCTCCCGCCACTGCGAGAGCGTGTAGTGGCGCATCCGCAGCTCGGACCGGCGCGAGGTGAGATCCGGGCGCGTGAGCTTGCGCCGCTCGATCGAGGTGCCGCGCAGCCAGTCCCAGCGCACTTCGCGCAGAAGCGTGCCGTACGGCGTCTCTTCGTAGTCGCGCGAGTAGCCTCGCCCCTGCAGCTCGCGCACGAGCCAGTCCCGGTTGTCGGTCTCGAAGAACGCCTTGCCTCCCAGCTTCACGAGGCGCGCGATCTGCGCGAGCACGCGCTCGTCGTCGGACAGCTCGTCGAAGTAACCGAGCACCGAATGGATGTGGATGAGCGCGTCGGCCGCGCGGGGCATCCTTACGGTGCGCGCGTCGGCATGGATGATCTGCAGCTGCCCGGGCTGAGGCTCGGAGTCGGTGCCGATGACGACGATGCTCTTCTCGCCGGCGGTGCGGATCGTCTGCGCGAGCAGCGGCTCGGAGATGTCGACCGCCGTGACGGCGAAGCCGCGCGCGGCGAGCTCGATGGCATGGCGGCCGTAGCCGCTCCCGAGATCCACGACGTGCGCTCCGGCCGGAAGCTCGAGCTCGCGCAGCATGAGGTCGACCTCGGCGCGCGTCCGCGACTCCTCCCAGTGGCGGTGGAGCTGCATGTACTCCTCGTCGAAGTAGCTGCGCCACCAGGGCGTCGCGCTGGCGTCGGTGTCGGGCGCGCCGGGCTCGACCTCCGAGCGTGAGCGCAGCCACGGGAGCACGGCCTCGACGACCGCCGTGTCCATCTGGGCGTCGAAGAACTGGATCGGGCCGTCGTCGGGCGGCGAGCCCGCCCGAGCGTCGCGATGCTGCCCCAGCTGCGCGATCTCGCCGGACGGCTTTTCCGGCGCGAGCAGGTGACCGAGCCCCGGAAGCACCAGGCCGAGGCACGAGTCGAGCCCGTGCTCGAGGCCGATCGACACCGGCTCGTGCACGAGCCGCGCCTCGGAGATCTCGCGGAAGGCATGGTCCTCTTTTCCGCAGACGATCAGAAACGGGGTCGTCACGCTATGGAAGAGCGAAGGCTCGACGACGTTGGAAAGCAGCATGAGCCCCTGGACGAGCACGCCTTTCTGGATGTCGTGGAGCTTGTCGACGATCAGGCGCGTGCCCTGGCTCTGGCCGAGGAGAAAGACGCGCCAGTCGTCGACGTCGGGATGCGCGACCGCGTGGAAGACGGCCGCGAGATAGTCCTCAGCGAGCGCTTTCTCGTCGTCGGGCGCAAACTTGCCGTGGCTCTTGCCGCAGCCGCGCTTGTCGTAGCGAAACACCGCGTAGCCCGCCGCCGTAAGCCCGTGCGCCAGGGTCAGGAAGCCGTCGTAATGCGGCGTGGCCGGCCCATTGCCGTTGCGGTCGCGCCCGGCGCGATTGTGCGCGAGCACCACCAGCGGGCGTCGCCCGCCGTGGATCACCGGATCGGGAAAGTTCCACTCCCCGGCAAGCTCGGTCTGGTCTTCGGACTCGAAATGCGTCTGTTGGATTTTCACAGCGTCTCCTGACATAATGTCTTCATGAAAAATCGTCTTTCTCTAGGTGTCGTTCTATTCCTGGTCAGTCAAATTTTTCTGCAAGGTTGCGCGCACAAAAAAGTCGCCGACGTGACTCTTTCACAATTAATCAACAAGCAGGTCGCGCTCGCCGAGGTGAAAGGCTCACCGGAGAGCGTCAAGCACGTCGAGGTCGCGATCATCAACGAGATTCTCGACAAGGGGCGCATGCAAATCGTCGACCATGCCACCGTGCAGGATGCACTTGTCGCCTACCCGACCGAGCATGATTACGGGCGGCTCGGCAAGAAGGTCGGCGCCGATTACGTGCTCGCGGTGAAGATCAAGAACTTCGACATCAACGAGCGCGAGGGTTACGACAAGGTCACCGAGGAGGACTCGGTGCTCGCCGAGGAGAGCGGCGAGCGCGGCGCGAAGGTGCTGGGCACGCGCTACGAGAAGGTGAAGGGCTGGAACGGGCTGGTGAAGCTCCAGTGCACCTTCTTCGACGTCGCCGCCGACAAGGTCACCTACGAGGGCTTCGGCGAAGCCGCCGACACCTGGAACACGCGCGACAAGGACAAGCACGAGAAAGGCTACATGGGCAAGATGCAGCTGCTCGAGCAGCTCGCCGGCCGCGCGATCACCGACTTCTTCGAGAAAATCCCGAAATGAAAAAGCTCTGGGCGCAGCCGCGCTTCCGCTTCTGGCTGCTCGGCCTCGCGACGCAGCTCCCGATCTTTCTTTTTCCCGTCTCGACGACCGAGGCGCGGTTCATCGGCTTCTTCGACCTCGTCTCGGTCGCGGCGTATCTCTATCTCGACTTCACCCTGACGGGGCTCGAGCTGAAGTGGCTGGCCGCGGCCACCGCCGCTTTCGCCGCCCAGTTCGTGGCGTTCCACGCGGCGCTCTTCTCGCTGGCGCCCTCGTGGGCCGAGCGTCGTCCCGCGCCCGACCACGCCAACGGCGCGTTCGTCTACGTCCTCTTCCTGCTCGCCGCCGTCGCCTTTCGCCTGCTCGCGCGCGGCCTGCGCAAGCTCGCGCCCCGCCTGCCGCAGCTCTCGCCGTCTCCCCGCGCGACGCTCGCGCTGCGGCTTGCCGGCCTCGTCCTCTTCGTGGCGCTCGCGCATGTCTCGGCGCGTTTCATCATGAACGGGCTCAACGACTATCTCGAAAGCTGATCCAGCGCAGCCACGAAGGCGTGAGCGACTTGAGCAGCACCGGCCACGCCGCCGCGACGAGGTCGACGTCGGGATCGAGCGACCGCGCCACGCCCTCGATCGTCACGAGCGTCTTGATCAGCAGCGTCGCCGACGAAGGCACGTAAACGCGATGGCGGAACGCCACCCGAAACAGGTCGTTGACGAACCTCTCGAGCGCGTCGCCGCCGCCCTTGCCGCTCACCTGCGCGGCGACGCCCGCTTTGCCGCGCGCCACGGTCTCGGCGATCTCGGCCGAGAACGCCTTGAGATCGAAGTCGTCGGGCACCGTGCCGAAGCCGAGCAAGGCCTTGATGAGCGAGTCGGGGTCGCGCTTGAGGAAAGCGCGCACGGCGCGCGAGATGTTCTTGCGGTCTTTCGACGAGAACTCGCCGGTCAGGCCCAGGTCGATCAGGCCCAGGCGGCCGTCGGGCAGCACGAGCAGGTTGCCCGCGTGCGGGTCGCCGTGGAAGCGCCCCTCGACGAAAACCTGCGAAAGGATCTCCTTCAAGGCGAGATCGGCGGCGCGGCGCGCGCCCTCTCGATCGTCCTTCGCGCGGCGCTTGAGCTCGGAGAGCGGCTCGCCCTTGAGCTCCTCCATGACCAGCACCCGCTCCGACGAAAGCTCGGCGTAGCACTTGGGCACGCAGACGCGCGGGTTTTTCCGGAAGCGCCGCCCGAACTCCTCGAGCGAGGCGGCCTCGTTGCGCAGGTCGACCTCGCCGCGAAAGCCCACGGCCAGATCCTCGAGCGCCTTCAGGGCGATCGCCGAGCCGAAAAGTCCCACGAGCGCGCGCCCGGCGTTCATGTCGCGCTCGATCTCGCGCGCGATGCCGGGACGGATCACCTTGACGATGACCTCTTCGCCCGAGCGCAGGCGCGCGCGATGCACCTGCCCGATCGAGCCCACGCCGAGCGGCTCGCTCTCGAACGACTCGAAGGGCGCGCCACCGGGAAACGCCTCGCGCAGCGCCTGGTCGAGCTGCCGGCGCGGCATCGGGGGCTGGCGCGAGTAGAGTTTCTCGAGACGCGCGCAGAGCTCGGCCGGCAGCAGGTCGTCGCGCGCGGCGAGGATCTGGCCCATCTTCGTGAGCACGGGACCCGAGCTCTGGAGAAAGCGGGCGAGCCCGTCGCCGAGCACCTTCCAGTGCAGGTCGGAGACGCCTTCGGACTGGAGCGTATCGAGCGCCCGCGGCGCCGCCGGCGCCATGCCGAAACGAACCGCGTTGTACGCGAGCCGGGGCACGTTCGTCGCGGCGTCTTTCCATTGAACGGCCTTCTCTCGCAAGCTCATCGAGCCTGATTATGCCAAATCGGCGCGCATCATAAATATCGAACTGCTAGGCAGAATTTGCGGTATGGTAGGGCCCATGAGGGATATCGCCGGACTTCCTCAAAAACAGGGGCTTTACGATCCGCGGCACGAGAAAGACGCCTGCGGCATCGGCTTCGTCGCGAACATCAAGGGCGAGCGCTCGCATTCGATCGTCAAACAGGCGCTCAGCGTCCTCGAATGCCTCTCGCACCGTGGAGCCCAGGGTTGCGATCCTTACACCGGCGACGGCGCGGGGATCCTGCTGCAGCTGCCGCACCGGTTCCTGAGCGAGGTCGTCAAATCCGAGTGCGACATCACGCTGCCGCCCGCGGGCGGGTACGCCGTCGGAATGGTTTTCCTGCCGCGGGAGAAATCCCAGCGCGAGCAGCTCGAGCGGGTTTTCGAGACCATCCTGCACGACGAGAAGGCGAAGCTCCTCGGTTGGCGCACGGTGCCCGTCCGGAGCGACGCGATCGGCCCGCAGGCCCGCTCGACGGAGCCGGTAGTCCGCCAGCTTTTCGTGACCTGCCCGAAGCCCAAGGCGGCCAAGCCGGGACGCGGCCCGGCCGACGACGAGCTGGCGTTCGAGCGCAAGCTCTACGTGATCCGCAAGCGGGTCGAACACGTCGTGCGCGAAAGCGCGCTCGCCGGGCGCGAGCACTTCTGCGTGCCGAGCTTCTCGTCGCGCACGATCGTCTACAAGGGCCTGCTCCTGCCGACGCAGGTCGGCCGCTACTACGCCGATCTCGCCGACCCGCGCGTCGAGAGCGCCCTCGGGCTCGTCCACTCGCGGTTCAGCACGAACACCTTCCCCACCTGGTCGCTTGCGCACCCCTATCGCTACATCTGCCACAACGGCGAGATCAACACCGTCAAGGGCAACGTGAACTGGATGCGCGCGCGCCAGGGCCGGTTGCAGTCCGATCTCTTCGGGCCAGACCTCGCGAAGCTCTTCCCGATCGTCGCCGACAACCAGAGCGACTCGGCCTGCCTCGACAACGCGCTCGAGTTTCTCCACATGGGCGGCAGATCGCTGCCCCATGCGATGATGATGCTGATCCCGGAGCCCTACGTCTCCAACCCGGAGATGGACCTCGAGCGCCGCGGCTTCTACGAGTACCAT